>CAIOCH010000146.1 GCA_903856525.1 uncultured bacterium
GAGCCGTACTTTTCCCGATACTGCGCTCGCAGCCGACATCGCCGCGGGTCTCGGCCGCGTGGAGACTCTGTTCGAGTCGCAACTGGCAAGCCAGTTTCCTGCGGTCAACGACCTCTGCCGCCATGTGGAGCGGTACCGCGGCAAGATGCTGCGGCCGACGCTGGTGATCGTGTCGGGCCTCGCGTTCACCCGCGACGGCGGCTCGCTGCGCCAGGAGCACGACATCATCGCCGCCACCGTGGAGATGATCCACATGGCGACGCTGGTGCACGACGATGTGCTCGACGACGCCGAGATCCGGCGCCGCGGGCAGACGGTGAACTTCCTGCGCGGCAACGAGACCGCGGTGATGCTGGGCGACTACCTCATCTCGAACGCGTTCCACCTGTGCTCGCGCGCGGGCGATCCCGCGCTCAACCTGCGTCTGGGCGAGGTCACGAACACGCTCTGCGAGGGCGAGCTGGTGCAGCTGTCGCGGCGGCACGACCTGTCGCTCGACGCCAACACCTACTTCGAGATCGTGCGGCGCAAGACAGCGGTGCTGGTGGGCGCGGCCTGCGAGCTCGGCACGCGGCTCGCTGGCGCCACGGTGGCAGAGGCCGAGGCGATGCGCGACTTCGGCGAACGGCTCGGCGTGGCGTTCCAGATCCAGGACGACCTGCTCGACCTCCTCGGCGACGAGGCCACGGTGGGCAAGTCGATCGGCCGCGATCTCGAGAAGGGCAAGCTCACGCTGCCGATGATCCTGCACATCGCGGGCACGCGCGGCGAGGAGCGGCACTCCGCGGTGCGCGCCATCGAGGCGAAGGACGGCAACGCGCTGCGGGCGGCGCTTGCGGCGTCGGGGTCGATCGACGCAGCGCGTGCAGAGGCGGTCCGCATCGTGGAGGAGGCCAAGCTCGGCCTGCCCGAGACGCGGCGCATGCACTCACGCGAGCTACTGCTCGAGCTGGCGGACCGCGTGGTGGCGCGCGATTCGTGAGCGGTGCGTGAGCGGCGCGTGACTCACTTCGGAAGACGCGCGGCGTTGCCTCAGCCGGTCCACGCCGAGAGGATCGCCGCCAGATCGTCGGCGCCCACGGATCCGCTGCCGTTCACATCGGCGGCACCACCTGCATCGCCCCAGGCATCGAGCACGATGGCGAGATCGACCGAGGACACGCGGCCGTCGCGGTTGAGGTCGGCGGGCGCGAAGCAGAGCACCCCCGCTTCCTCGACGCAGGTGGCGTCCCAGGCGGTGTCGCAGCAGAAGGCGTCGGCGTTGCAGACGGCGATGCAGCAGGCGGCGTCGGCGCAGGCGGGCGTGCCGTGCTCCGCCGTGCAGCTGCCTGCGGTCGGCGAACCGCACACGGGCAGATCGGGGCACTGCGCATCGCAGTAGATGGTGGCGAGGATGACGCACACGTCGTCCCACGCCGTGTCGCAGCAGTACGGGTCGATCGCACAGGTGCAGGCGCTCACCACGGGGTTGTCGCAGCTCGGTGCGCCCTCGGCGCAGCAGGCGTGGACGCCGGCGGTCGACTCGATGAGCGCGATGTCGTCGATGGTGGCGAGGTTGGCCGTGCTCGATCCGGAGGAGAAGCGGAAACGCACGGCAGCCTCGCCCGCGAGCGCGGAGAGGTCGAGTTCGACCGGCACGCAGCCGCCCGCGAAGGCGACGGGCGCGGTCCACGCGGTCATCCACGCGGTGCCGTCGAGCGAGACATCGATGCGGGGGCCGAGCGTGCCCGACTGCTTGGAGTAGGTGAAGGCGAGCGCGGGCGAAGTGCGGCCCGCGAAAGAGACGCAACGGGTGATGGCGGCCGAGTACGGGAAGCCGTTGGCAAATCGCAGGGCCATGTCGCCCGCGCCGGTGCACCCGAGGCTCGAGGAGAGGAACGGCGCCGTGCCCTCGCAGGATTCGAACACCGCGGGGAAGACCGCACAGATGGGGCTGCCGGTGTAGACACCGCCGAAGTCGACCGAGAGTGCGTCGAGGCATGCCGCGCCACCACCGCAGCTGCCGCAGCCGAACTGTCCGACCTGCGCGACGCACTGCGCGTCCCACTGCACATCGCAGCAGAACGGATCCTGCGCGCACACGCAGGCGGCGATGGCGCTGTTGGCGCAACCCGCCGTACCCGTGACGCAGCAGTCGTGCCCGCCGCTCGAGCAGCAGCCCACGCGGCGGATCTCGAGGTCGTCGATGGTGACGGCATTGGTGTTGGTGCCGTGGTCGAAGCGCAGGTAGACACCCTTGGCGCCATTGAGCGGGATGACCGCGGAGAACTCGGTGCACGCGCCACCCGTGACCGTGAGGGCACCGAGCGTGTTGGGCGTGGACGCGGTGCAACTGGCGGTGGTTGCGGCCGTGGTGCCCCACTTGATCATCGTGCCCGATGCCGCGAACTGCGCGTAGCGGAAGCGCACCTCGATGGCGGTGCAACCGGCGTTCCCCGTGGCGATCAGCACGACGGGGTCGTCGCCCGACGAGTCGAGCTTGAGCGCGTTGCCCGAGTTGCAGAAGCTCGAAGTGGCGATCGAGCTGGTGGCGTCGCACCACAGCACGCGCAGGTCACCCTCCACGAGATCGGGCGGACCGGCGATGGAGCCGAAGTCGGTGTAGTAGAGCGGGCAGCTCTGCGCCGAGGCGCTGGCGGACGGGCC
>CAIOCH010000147.1 GCA_903856525.1 uncultured bacterium
CGACGCACCAGGAGTGGGTCGAGCCGAGCTGTCCGCCCGCGCCGTCGTTGCCGCGGAACACGATCGGGCAGCCGAACTGTCCGCCCGACATGTAGAGCATCTTCGGGGCGTTGTTGAGGATCGGGTCTGCAGCGACGAGCGAGAACGACCACGACATGAACTCGACGATCGGGCGCAGGCCCATCGCGGCGGCGCCGATCGCCATGCCGGCGAAGCCAGACTCCGAGATCGGCGTGTCGATGATGCGGCGCTCGCCGAACTCGGCCAGCATGCCCTTCGACACCTTGTAGGCGCCGTCGTACTGCGCGACTTCCTCGCCGAGCAGGAACACGCGCTTGTCGCGGCGCATCTCCTCGCTCATCGCCTCGCGGATGGCGTCGCGGAACTCGATCTCAC
Source organism: uncultured bacterium (assembly GCA_903856525.1). Classification (GTDB taxonomy): domain Bacteria; phylum Planctomycetota; class Phycisphaerae; order Phycisphaerales; family SM1A02; genus QWPT01. Next base: position 397 of record CAIOCH010000147.1, read on the forward strand.
GGACGGGTCCGCCGAGCGTCTCTGGCTCGCGGAAGACGGGATTGCTCATGACGGCGCTCATACGAGGCCCTCCTTTCCATCGGTCGCGCGGAAGCCGCAGACATTGGTCGCGCCTCCCGTGAACTCGGGCTGCGACGAGCCGGTGAACGGTCCCCACGGCTCGACGAACACGTCGGTGTAGAGGTCGGAGAGCGGCGGCTCGGGCGACTCGTTCGAGAACTGGAGCGCGTCGCGCACCTCCTCGCGGCAGCCCGCCATGATCTCCTTGATGGTCGCGTCGTTGATCACGCCGTGGTCGGCGAGCACGCGCTCGAACTTGCCGATCGGGTCGTTCGCCTCGTGGCGCTCCTCCTCCTCGCGCGTGCGGTACTTGCGCGGGTCGGACATCGAGTGGCCCTTGTAGCGGTAGCACTTCATGTCCACGATCGCGGGGCGCGAGTTCTCGCGGCACCATTCGGCGAGCGCGTGCATCTCGTTGTAGACCGCGACGACGTCCATGCCGTCGATCGTGGCCTCCTTGAGCCCGTGCGCGCGGCCCTTGATGCAGAGGTCGTGGCTCATCGTGGTGCCGCGGTTGATCGCGGTGCCCATCGAGTAGCCGTTGTTCTCCACGATGAAGATCACGGGGATGTCGAACAGCCCCGCGAGGTTCATGGTCTCGTAGAAGGCGCCCTGGTTGACCGCGCCATCGCCGAGGAAGCAGAGCGTCACGCGGCGGTTCTTGCCGCCGTTGATGACCTCGTCCTCGTACTTGGTCGCGAAGGCGAGACCCGTTCCGAGCGGCGTCTGCGCGCCGACGATGCCGTGGCCACCGTAGAGGTTGTTGGGCCGGTCGAACATGTGCATCGAGCCGCCCTTGCCCTTGGCGCAGCCGCCGACCTTGCCGTACATCTCGGCCATGCAGGCGCGGCTGGTCATGCCGCGCGCGAGCGCGTGACCGTGGTCGCGGTAGGCGGTGATGATCGGATCCTCGGGGCGCACGGCCTGGGTGCAACCGACGGCCACGGCCTCCTGCCCGATGTAGACATGGCAGAAGCCGCCGATCTTCTTCTCCTGGTAGCTCTGCATGCAGCGCACCTCGAACTCACGGATGAGGTGCATGTCGCGGAGCCACTTGGTGAGCGTGGCGGGCGGCAGGCTGGGCAACTTTCGGGAGTTGCCGGCCACCGCGGAGGCAGTGCTTGTTGCGGATGTGGACATGGCGTGGGTGGACATGGTGGGAACCTGGGGGTGCGCGCCGACGGCAGATGCGGCCGACTTCGCTGTGAGCGACGTCCCCGCGGGCGACGTCCTCGATGGCGCTGGCCGGGAGGATGACGTCCTCGGCGGCGACGTGCGGACCGCCCTCTTGAGCGACTTCGAGGGCGACTTCGCGGTCGACTTCGGGGACGACTTCGGTGAAGTCCGCCCCAACGGCTTCGGCGAGGATTTCGCGGAAGCCGTCTTGGCGACCTTGCGGGACTTGGCGGGCTTGCGGGACGGAATCGGTCGGCTCACGGCGCCCCAACGCTGGGAGGAGCGCGGGGCAGTTGCTGACTCTTGCCGTTGGGTGACGCCACCGAGCGGCAAGTCGTGCATTGATACCCGAAACCGGGGTGATTCCGCAAGGGTTCAGGCCCCCTGCCATGTCACGCCGCAGACGCCCAAAACGACCGCCGCCCGCGGTTGGCGGGCGGCGGAAACGCTGTTGTTCGATCGATTTAGCCCCCGGCTGCGGCCGGCTTGACCGTGACGTCGGCGATGGCCGAGGCGGCCGCCGCGTCCATGTCCTTGAGGGCGCGCGCCTGGAGCACGAGAAGCGCCAGTTCGAGCTGCGGATCGATGCCCTTCGTCAGGAGATCCTCCACATTCGGGCGGACCTTGGGCTCGCCGTCCTGCTTGGTCTTCTTCTGCTCGATCACATCCGCGTTCTGGCGGAGCATGGTCGACTTCTCGATCTGGTCGGGGGTCATCTTCACCACGAGGTCGGGATTGACACCCCAGTCGGTGGCGCCCGGCTTCTTGTGGACGAGCCGAGGCTCGGTCTCGCCGGGACCCGCCGCCAGCACGTAGTACTGGGTGGTGAGCTTGAGCTGCGCATCGGCGCGGCCGTCGCCGCACGGGTGGACCGTCTGCACGGAGCCCTTGCCGAAGCTGCGGTCACCGATCACCACGGCGCGGTCGTGCGACTTGATGGCGCCGGAGACGATCTCGCTCGCGCTCGCAGAGCCCTGATTCACGAGCACCACCAGCGGCAGGTCGCGGTAGACGGCCTTGTGCGGCTCCGCGCTCTTCGCCCAGAGGGCGTTGCCGTTGCGGTCCTGCAGGCCCACGATCTTGCCGTTCTCCATGAAGGCGTTCGAGAAGTCGATCGCGCTCTGCAGCAGACCGCCCGGGTTGAAGCGCAGGTCGAGGATGAGGCCGTTGAGCTTGCGCTCGGCGCGCATCTGGTCGATCGCGCGGTTGAAGTCGGCGAAGCTATCGTCGTTGAAGCTCGACAGCCGCACGTAGCCAATGCCCGCGGCAGGATCGACGTACCAGTCCCACAGCGGGTTGCCGCGCTCGTCGAGCGCCTTCTTCCACCAGCCGTTCACGGAGCGGATCTTGATCTGCTCGCGCGTGAGCGTGAGGTCGATGGGTTCCTCGGCTCCCTCGCGCTTGATGGTCAGCGTGACGTCCTGTCCCGCGCGGCCGGTGATGGAGTCGACCGCCTTGTTGAGCGTCCAGCCGACCGTCGACTTGCCGTCGACGGCCACGATGCGGTCGTCGTTCTCCACGCCGCCGCGGAAGGCGGGACCGCCCTCGAGCGGGTTCACCACCTGGATGTCGCGGCGGTCGTCGTGCCGGATCTGGATGCCGACGCCGACGAAGTTGCCCTTCACCATCTGCTCGAAGCGGCGGAGCTGCTCCGGCCAGATGATCTGCGAGTACTCGTCCTCGAAGCGACCCGCGAGCTCGGTGAGCGCACCGTCGCCGAACTCGCGGTACACGACCGTGAGCGGCAGATCGGGCCCCTTGGCGTTGGCCTCCATGATCTCGCGCAGCGCGGTGTTGAACTGCGGCTTGCCGACCGCGGTGCGCTCCATGGCGGCGAGCTCGGCGAGCTTGCGGTCGCAGGCCTCCACCAGAAGCCGCGACTTCTCGGGATCGGCGAGGCCGGGGAAGTTCTCGCGCAGCGTGGGCGTGGTCGCCAGCACGCGCACGGCGTTCAGGCCACCCTTGACGAGCGGCTCCCAGCCGCCGGTCGAGATGTGCTCGTTGGCGGCGGTGGTGAGCGCGCTCGCCAGCATGCCCTTGGAGATGCCCTCGAGGGGCTCCTTCCAGTCGTCGGCGAACGCCTCGTTGAATTCAGGGAACGGCTTGCCCGGCTCCACGCGCTCGGCGTAGGCCTTGCGGAGTACGTACAGCTCGCGCGGCGCGTACTGGGCGAGCAGCATGATGCGCTGGTTCACCTCGTCGAGCTTGGCGTCGTAGCCGCGGAAGGTGGCTCCATCGGCCACCTCGTGCAGCGTGCGCAGGCGGAACAGGATCTCCTGCGCCACCAGCCAGTCGCCCTTCTCCTCCGCGACGTCGAACGCCTGCTCGGCGTCCTTCACCAGCGCCTGCAGCTCGGGCGTCTGGAGCGCGGCAGCCATGTCGTCGGACAGCGTCTGGAACTTGACCGCAGCGGTGAGCGCCTTGGTCGTCTCCTTCTTGTCGATCTCCGCCTTGAGGTCGGCGAGCGCCTTGGCACGGTCGGCCTCGCGCTCCTTCGATCCGGCGTCGACATGGGCGTTGCGCGCCGCCACGATGTCGCGGATGCGCTTCGACTCCTCCGCGGCATGCGACTCGGGCACGCTCTGCAGCGCCTTCTCCACGGTGGAGAGATCGCCTGTGCGGGCGGCGTTCCACACGGTGTCGGACCAGCGCGAGATCTCCGAGGCGGAGGTCGGGGTCGAGGTCGATGCGCCACCAGCCGCCAGATCCTGCGTTGCAGCGAGCGGACTGGCGGTGGCGATCGCGGTGTTCGCGGCAGCCTGCCGCGGGCCAGTGCCCCCGACCGCCGCCACGACGCCCGTGAGGGTCGTCAGAACAAGAAGCCCAGCGCAGAACATCATGGCTGGGCGGGAGAGGCTGGCGGGTGCGGTGGAGGACTTCGAAGGCTTCATGCTGAACTCCATGGATGTTGTCCCGCCGGTGCGGCGGCACGGTTGCGGTCCATGCCTCGCATGGCGCGGGCGCACGGACGGGCCGAATGCACTTCCCATTGCACGGTCCGATCGGATTCGGACGATGCCTCTCGAACGCGGACCTCTCGCGTAGGTCCTCCCTGTCTCGTCGGCGGTTTTCCTCGAACGGTTGAAAGTGTCTCACAAAGATCGCGCCGCAGGGACTTCCCTGTACCGTTTCTATCGGTACAAGTTCTCGCTCTTGGGTCTTTCGTGGCAAGGTTTCCAACCCGCCTGGAGGCCCGGCCGAATGGCGCCGTTGATTGGACCGGTGGATCCCCATGCAGGACCCGACTGATCGATCCAGTTCCCCCCCGCGAAGCCGCCCGGTGCGGCCCGACATCCTGGATGCGGCGGGCGATGTCGACGAGCGCCCCTTCCCCTGCCCGACCTGCCGATACGACCTGCGGGGCAAGCCGAACGCCATCCGTTGCCCGGAGTGCGGCTCCGTCATTCCCAGGCGTCCGCGCCCGCCCCGCGACCGCAGGGAACTGCTCCTGGTGCGCGAGCAGACCTCGGCGGCATGGCGTGGGCTCGCGGTGCCCGCGCTGGCGCCGATCGTGCTCATGACCCCATTCCCCTACCTGCTGCCCATGGGACCCGCGATCGCAATCGCCGCGGGCTTTGCGCCGGGATTCCGCATGCTGACGCTCCGCGGTCTGGTGGGTCTGCCCGCCGACATCCGCGCCCGGTTCGACCGGGAGCTGGCGACCCTGCGGGCGCTGCAGGTGGCGGAGCTCGCATTCGTGGGCGTGGTGGTGCTCTACGCGATCCTCTGGACGGTGGCCCTCACCTTCCCGTTCATGCAGTCGCTCTACAACGCCCTGCTTGTGGCGTGGTGGGCGGTGTCGCTCCAGTCGGTGTCGACGCAGCTCCGCGTGGGCCACGAGCTCAGCGGTGCGCTCACCGACCCAGCGGAACTCCCCGCCGCGCATGTCGACAAGGCCCGCCGCGCGCTGCTCCTCGCACAGATTGTCGGAGGCGCGGGCGCGCTGGCGGCCATGATCGCCAATCTCGTCCTCGCCAACCTCGCGATTCCCGCGGCGGCCATGCTCACCGACACGATCCTGCCGTCGGGCGCGACACTGCTCGGCATTGCCGGCGCCGTGCTCGGCGGGTACGGCTGCATCGTGGCCCGCGGGCACGCGGCGCTGGTGGGCGAGTGCATCTTCGAAAGCGAGGCCATGCGTGCCGCGGATCGGGCGCGCCAGCGTGCGCACGAATCCGAGGACGACGCCGGACAGCCGAATGTCGACGCGGTGCTCCCCCTCGAGGACGAGCGCGAGGAACTCCGCAGGGCATTCGCCGACGCGGCGCCGCGGGCCAAGCGCCCGCCCGAGGATGACGCGCCGATTCCGCTGGCCTGATCCGGGGGATCCGCGGGGATCCGCCGGGAACCGCACGCGCCGACCGATGCGGCTCGTGCCCGGCACGAACCCTCAGCTGCCGAACGCGTGTTCGGCGAGATCGCTCAAGCGCCGAACGCGTGTTCGGCGAGATCGCTTAAGCGCCGAACGCGTGTTCGGCGAGATCTATCGCCCGCCCCAGCGCCGAGGCCTTGTTGAGCGTCTCCTGCCACTCCGCCGTCGGGTCGCTGTCGAGGACGACGCCTGCACCGGCCTGGAGATGCACCGTCCAGGGCGCATGCCCCGATCCAAGCGGCACCACCATCGTCCGGAGCGCGAGCGCGATATCCATGTCGCCGGCGTACGAGATCGCGCCGATGCCGCCCGAGTACGGACCGCGGCGGGTCGGCTCGAGCTCGTCGATGATCTCGATCGCGCGCACCTTGGGCGCGCCCGACACGGTGCCCACGGGCAGCGTGGCGCGCAGCGCGTCGAAGGCATCACAGCCAGCGCGCAGCCGTCCCGTGACCGTCGAGGAGATGTGCATCACATGGCTGTAGCGCTCGATCTCCATGCAGCGCTCGATGGCCACGGTGCCTGTGTCGCACACGCGGCCGAGGTCGTTGCGCCCGAGGTCGACGAGCATCACATGCTCCGCGCGCTCCTTTGCGTCGGCGAGCAGCTCGCGCTCGAGCGATGCGTCCTCCTCGGCGCTGCGCCCGCGCGGACGCGTGCCCGCGAGGGGACGATTCGTCACCACGCCATCGCGCACGCGGCAGAGGATCTCGGGACTCGACGCCACGAGGATCACGCCCTCGCCCTGCAGGTAGATCTGGTACGGGCTCGGGTTGACCACGCGCAGCGCGCGGTAGAGGTCGAACGGATCGACCGCGGTGGTGCGCTCGAGCCGCTGCGACAGCACGACCTGGAACGCGTCGCCCGCGGCGATGTACTCCTTGGCGCGCAGGACCATGCGCTCGAACTCCTCGCGCGTGACATTCGAGCCGGGAGTCGCGGGCCGATGGCCGAGGTCGAGGTCGATGGTGCCGTGCGCGAGGCGCGGTCCGTCCGCCGCGAGCTGCGATTCGAGCGCATCGAGCCGCTCGACCAGCGCCGCGAAGGCGCGGTCCGCGGAGGGGTACTCGTCGACCCGCCCCGACACGATGGCGTGCAGCGTCTTGGACACATGGTCGAAGACCACCACATCGCGATAGAGACCAAAATGGAGATCGGGCAGGCTCCGGTCATCGCGGGGTGCACGTTCGAACGAAAGCTTCCCGGGTTCGAGGTAGCGGACGCTGTCGAAGCTCGCGAAGCCGACGAAGCCACCGGTGAACGCCGAGGGAAGCCGCAATCCGGCGAGCGCTGCCGCAGACGCGGGTCGAAATGGCGCGGCCAGCTCGCGGAGCAGCGCCAGCGGATCGGCGCACTCCATCGCGCGTCGGGTCTGCCGGCGGTGGTCGACGACGGTCGCGCGATTGGCCCGCGCCGTCAGCTCCACCGCGGGCCGCGCCGCGAGGATCGAGTGCCGACCCACATTCGCTCCATTTTCCACCGACTCGAAGAGAAAGCTCGGCGCAGTGCGTTCGTCAGGCAGGACGAGGCGCCGGTAGGCGAGCACCGGCGTGAGTTGGTCGCTCATCAGCCGTCGCGAGAGCATCACCAGCGGTCCCTCGGCGCGCTGGAGGTCGAACGAGGTCCTGAGTTCCGCGAGACGCGGTGAATCCTGCGAAAGGTGCACCCGCGAAGGGTACCGAAACGCACCTGCGGCTACCATCGCGCCTCCATGACCGTCGCACAGAGCCATGCCCGCCCGCACCCCGCAGCGTCCGCCGACGCGGCGCGGCTGACGGGCGTCACCAAGACCTACTTCAAGCCCGACGGCACGGTGCTCGTGGAGGCGCTCCGCGGGCTCGACCTGGTGATCCCGCGCGGGCAGTACATCGCCATCATGGGCGCGTCGGGCTCGGGCAAATCCACGCTCATGAACATCCTCGGCTGCCTCGACCGGCCCACCGCCGGGCGATACGAGCTCGACGGCAAGGCGGTCGAGAGTCTGGGCGACGACGAGCTCTCGCGGGTACGCGGCGAGAAGATCGGCTTCGTGTTCCAGGCGTTCAACCTGATCTCCGAGCTGACCATCACCGAGAACGTCGAGATCCCCCTGCTCTACCAAGGCATCCCCTCGGCGGAGCGGCGCAAGCGCGCGATCGAGAGCCTCGCGCTCGTCGGGCTCGAGAACCGCCAGCACCATCGGCCGCGCGAACTGTCCGGTGGTCAGCAGCAGCGCGCCGCCATCGCACGCGCGCTCGTCGGGCGACCCGCGATCCTCATGGCCGACGAGCCCACGGGCAACCTCGACTCAGCCACGGGCGAGGCCATCCTGCAGGTGTTCGAGGAGCTGCACGCGAAGGGTCTCACGCTCATCATGGTCACGCACGATGACCGCATCGCGCAGCGCTGCGAGCGCGTGGTGCGTCTCCGCGACGGCGCGGTGGAGTACGACCGCGAGGGTGGGCGGAAGTCACGCGCGCCGCTCGGCGCCCATGGCGAGGCGCATGCGGGTGCTCTTCCGGGCACGCGTCCGCAATCGACCGCCGCATCCGATGTCGGCGGCGCGCACTGAGTCCCCCAGCGGATCCCGAGGACCCACGCCATGAAGTCCACGCAGCGCGACGAATCGGGTGGCACGGCATGGATCTCGGTGGAGGAGCGGGCGCGCGTGCTCGGCATCGATCCGGGCACGAGGCTCGCGGGCTACGCCGTGGTGGACTTCAACAGACGGGGCGACGCGACGATCGTGGACGCGGGGGTCCTCCGGCTCAGCGAGACGGGCACGCTGCCGTGGCGGCTGCGGCAGTTGTTCGAGGATGTGTCGGATCTGCTCGCCGAGCACAAGCCCACCCACGCCGCAGTGGAGGCGGTGTTCTCGCACGCGGAGTTCGTGCGCTCGGCCATCACGCTCGCACACGCGCGCGGCGTGGTGCTGCTCGCAGCCGAGATGCGCGGCGTGCCCATCGCGGAACTGCCACCCGCGGAGGTCAAGAAGGCCGTGGCCGGCAATGGCCGCGCGACCAAGGCGCAGATGCAGCGGGCCGTGGCGACGCAGTGCGGTCTGGCGGAGACGCCGCAACCCGCGGATGTCGCGGACGCCATCGCCATCGCGCTCTGCGGCGGACGCCGCCTGAGGGGGCTTGCATGATGCGTGGAGCGCGTTGTCGTTCGAGGCCGCGTCCCGCCCTCCGTCGGTTGGGAGCGGTGCTGCTCTGCATCCTCTGCGCGGGTTGCAGCACGGGCGGTACGACGGCGATCGCGACGGAAGGTGGGCAGGTGTCCGATGGACGTGTTTCCGATGGACGTGTCTCCGATGGACTCGCGACATCACCACCTCCGGCAACCGACGTCTGGATGAAGGTCTCGGATTCGATCCGCATCGACCGCGCGCGCGGTGCCGTGCGCTTCGACGCCACCGCGGTGATCGCGGAAGGCTTTCTCGAGCAGTACGTGTGCATCGCGGGCACGCGCGATCACGAGTCGCTCTTTGCGTTCGCGGGCAAGGCGAGCGAGATCCACGCCGCGATGCTGCTCGTCGGGCTCGAGCCGGGATCACCGGGCCGCTGGAGACAGCTCCCCGCGGAGGAGGGTTCGTTCAAGCTCGAACTCACACCCCCGCGCGGCGATGCCCTGATCGTCTCCGCCATCCTTCCATCCGGGGCCGAGCACCCGTTGCAGTGGTTCGTGCGGGCCTCGCCCGTCGCGCCAGCATCCGCCGCAACGGAGCCACCATCGCGATTCGTCTTCGCGGGCTCGCACTTCGGGCGGAGCGCGCGGACACAACGCGAGTTCTACGCCGCGGACGCGTCCGGCTCGCTCGTGGGACTCGTGACCTTTGGCGACGAAACCATCGCGGCGGTCGAGGTGATCCCCGACCAGGTCGAGGCAAGCCCCGCGGTTTGGGAGGTCTTCGTGGGACGCATGCCGCCCCCTGGAACAACGGTCACCATCGACATCCGGCGGGGCGATTCTAAAACGGCGCAAATCTCTACCGAACGCTCGTCGCCCCTGGCGGATCGCGACCAGTCGGTGGCTCGGCCCGGTGCGCCGCGGTAAAGAAAAAGGCCCGGTCGAGACAGTGCCTCAGACCGAGCCCTTCCGGGGGCGAGAATAAGAATGGGGAAATCACCCCATCTGTGGAGCAGGATACAACCGCGTTCGCGACCGTCAAGGCGAGTAACAGACTCCACCGCGACTTTGAGAGATTCATGCCTCATCCCACCCAGCCACAGATACTTACGCGCGTCTTCCGACTGGCAGCCAGTCCTCTGCCTCCGCAGTCAGACTCCGCCAATGGGTTGGTGTCGGGACAGGCCGTGGCAGGCATCGCCGCGATCGGAGAGCTTGAGATCCGCGTGTTCGGAAGCGTCGGCGAATCCGGGTACCTCGTCGACATCACCGTCCTCGATCGGGCGCTGCGGCAGACGGCCCCCGCCCGATTCCGCCAGGCCCTGCTCGCGGAACTCGAGTCGGGCCAGCCCACGCCGGTCGCGCCGCTGCTCCGCATGATCGCCCGCGAGGCCCAGGAGCACGTGTCCGCACCCGTGGCGGAACTGGCCTATCGCCCCAGCCCACACCGCTCCATCACGGTGGCCCTCGACGGAGCGCCACCCACTGCATCCGAGGAAACCATGCTCAGCCACGCCGACGCATCCGCCCAGCGGGCGCTGCTCACCGAGACCTTCGAGTTCGCCGCCTCGCATAGGCTCCACCTGCCGTCGTGGAGCGACGAGGAGAACCGCGCGCGCTTTGGAAAGTGCAACAACCCCAACGGCCACGGCCACAACTACCGGATCGAGGTCGCCGTGGCGGTCGAGCAGGACGCCACGCTCGACTTCGCCTTGATCGGCGCCGTGGTCCAGCGGGAGATCATGGCCCGCTTCGACCACAAGCACCTCAACCTAGACTGTCCAGAGTTCCGCGAGCTCAACCCGTCGGTCGAGAACATCGCGCGCGTGTCGTTCGAGCTGCTCGCGCCCGCGTTCGCGCCGCACCGCGGCGACCTGCGCTGGGTGCGCGTGTGGGAGACGGAGAAGACCAGTTGCCGGTATCCCGCCCCCCGCGCCTGAGGGGTACCATCGGCCGCGCGGGCAAGGCGCCCCGCGGGCACGGGATCCTGGTCCCGCTCCGCGCCAGACGACGCAGCACATGCGGTGGCCCGTCGAGGACCACCCGCACACCACGGAAGAACCACCCGTCGAACCATGCGAACGACCGCACGAACCAACACGCTTCCCTCGATCGCAACGGCGCTGATCCTCGCCACGGGCATTGCGGTTCCCTGCCTGGCGCAATCGCCCGCGACTCCGTCCGCACCTGGGCAGACCGCACCTGGGCAGACCGCACCTGGGCAGACCGCACCTGGGCAGACCGCGCCCGTGATCCCGGCCCAGCCGCCGACGGCCCCCGCGCTTCCGCCGGCGGTCAGCGAGCTCGAGCAGCGCTTCCGCGACCTGCGCGAGTACGTGCGGCAAAAGGGCTTCATGGACGCCGACAAGCGCTCCGATACCCAGGGTCTTGCCGACGCCATCGACGCCCGCACGGGCCGCGCGTCGGAGCCGAACGCCGCGGTGCCGAAGGACGAACTCCTGCGCCTGCTGCCCGCGCGCGCGCAGATCGCGATCTGGCTTGCCGACAGCGCCGCGATGGACGCCGCCTTCGAGTGGATGCTCAAGGAATCGCCCGCCACCGAGGCTGTCGTGCTCGCCTATGCCAAGGAGCTGAATGCCGACGCGCGGTTCGGCAAAGTCCTCGAGGTGCTGCGCGACCGGCAGTTCACCACCGAGGCGCGGCAGATCGATGCCAAGATCGCCACGGGCAACGCACTCGTCGGGCTCAACCGCTTCGAGGATGCGCAGGCGCAGTACAACACGGCGCCTGCGAAGGGACGCTCGCCCGAGCAGATGGCGGCGATCGCCACGGGCACGCGGAGGGTCCTGTTCGGCCGAAGCCTCTTCAACAAGGAGCTCGGCGCCATCGTCAAGGACCAGCAGAAGGGCGACCTGCCCGTGGTCGAGCTGGCGACGACGCGCGGACCGATCCTCATCGAGCTCTTCGAGGAACAGGCGCCCAACACCGTGGGGAACTTCATCGAGCATGTCGAGCTCGGAACCTACGCGGGCACGAGCTTCCATCGCTTCATGCGCGGCTTCGGCATCCAGGGCGGCGACCCCGCCACGGCAAGCGGCGGCGAAGGCGGACGCTCCAACGGAGGCTGGACGATCCCCGACGAACACGACCGCGCCGACCGTCGCTCACCCGCCATCGGGCGGCTGATCATGGCCAAGCTTCCCGCGGGTGACAGCCCCATCAAGTCGGCGCAGAACTCCGCAGGCTGCCAGTTCACCATCCTCACCGGGCCTGCCGAGAGCCTCGATGGCTTCTACACCGTGTTCGGGCGTGTGATCGATGGGCTCGACAATGCCACGGCGCTGCGCGAAGGCGACCAGATCGTGCAGGCGACGGTCGTCTCCAAGCGCGACCGCGCCTACAAGGGCGTTCGACTGAAGGGGCCCGTGGGCGTGTACTCGATGCCGAGGCCGGGGATTCCGCTGACGCCGGCGCAGTCAGGCGAGGC
>CAIOCH010000148.1 GCA_903856525.1 uncultured bacterium
CCGTCACAGCCGATGACAAGCCGATCCCGCAGAACCGCATCGGGGCGCAGCCCGCGACACGCCCTGCGGTTTCCGACGCGGGGCCACGCAACAGCACCTCCCCACTGTTCGCGGTGCAGGTCGGCGCCTTCACATCCATCGAGCGGGCCAACGAGATCGCTGCCGCGCTCAAGGCCCAATGCACGGCGATCGACATCGAGTGCCCGCGGGTGATCACCCGCCACGGTGATGGTGCCACGCTGCACATCGTGCAGTTCGGCTGCTTCCCCAACCGAGGGGTGGCCAACAAGGTGCTGCTCAAGTTCCCCAAGTCGGCCTACCGCGTCGAGCCGTACTGCGCGACGGACGCTGCTGCGAGATAGGCAGGCAGTGGCTAGCTGTTGATCATGAACGCCGAGGCGCGCTCGAAGTAGTCCCGCATCTCGGCGCAGGTGGCTGCATCCAGTCTGTACTCGTCAGCCGTGGACGCAAGCGCTGCCAGGGCATGCGTCAGCCAGGCCGCGCGCGCATCCACCGTGATGGCAAACCGAAGGTGCCGCGCCCTCAGGCGGGGATGGCCCTTGCGCGCCGAGTAGTCCTGCGGACCGCCGAAGAGCTGCATGAGAAACTCGCGCATGTCGCGCACGGCCTCGCTCTCCGGCCCAAGCTCGGCTGAGAACATGCCGCGGATCGTCGGATCGCGCCCGATGCCCTCGTACAGCCGTTCGGCCAGCCGCGAGATGGGGGCGGGCCCGATGCGCTCGTACACCGTGCGTGGGCTGGGATCGAAGGAACCGACTGTGGAGGGATGCGTCATGGCGGGGTGGGGCGAGCGGAGGTGGCCGCCGGGCGTGGCTCGTGGAAACAAAATCGGGCTCGTGGAAACCGGGGAACCGAGCGTGGAGCGCGACGCGAAACGCAGCAACCCTGCGAAATCACTCCATCACAGGCAGAACCCGTACGTATATTCGATCCGTCGGCGGGAATCACCCCGCCCTGATCCCTCGAGGTCGCATGATCCGATCCCCACGAGCGCAGCGTCTCCGCCAGCCCCTGCTCCGCATGCCTCTGATCCAGATGACGGCATGCATCCTGTGGGCGTCCATGGCACCGCAGGCGCACGGCCAGGGCGTTGGAATGCCGCCCGCTCTTGCAGGTCATCGGACGGACACCTCCGACACCCTCGAGCGATACGCGGACGCCACGGTCCTCCGCCTGCGCACACAGGCTGCTCGGGCCACTGGCAAGCACCGCACCGAACTCGAGGAGCAGGCAACCTGCGCACTGCTGCGCAGCCTCATCACCCAAGCCATCGCGCCGCCTGCGGGAACCAGCGCCATCACGTCCGATCAACGAAGGGCGGGACTCGCCGCCCTCGCGCGACTCACCACCCCACTCGAACTTTCCTGTGCCCTCAAGGTCCTCGATGGGGAGGGTTCGCGACCGAACTTCATCGCAAGCGACGCCGAGGTGCGGAGGGCGCTGTTCGCCGCCATGGCCTCCGAGCCGACCGTGGGCCAGGTGGAACTGGTGACGTTCGCCGTGACCGCGGACGACCCGGTGCGCCAGCGTGCGGCCGATGCGTTGCCGGACAGGCTCTCGGATGCGGCGCTGGCGCGCCTCTCGCAGCTGCTCGGGTCGGATCGCGAACGACACATCAACCGCGCGGCAAGCATCGCGAGCGCCCATGCCGCAGGTTCGCTCATTCCCGCGCTCATCCAGGCACAGTACGCGCCGCCCCGCGAGAAGAAGGGTGACGAGGCATGGATCGTGATCGGCAAGCAGACGAGGTACGTGCAGAACCAGATTCCCATCGTGGGCGATGCCTCGACCTCGTTCCAGCCTGTGCTCGGCACCATCTACGAGGGCAGCCTGCTGCGAATCATGGAGTCGATGGTGGAGATCTACCGCACCGAGGTGCACGTGAGCCTCGCGATGGTGATCGAGCAGACGACGGGGTTGCCCGCCCCGGCTCTTGGCTACGACCCGGAGCGCTGGATGGCATGGTATCGCGACGACTATCCCGCCCTGGCGGCCCGCCACGCCGAGGTTCTCCGCCGGAGCGAGGAAGAACAGAGCACGGTGACCACGCCCGGTGCCCGCGACTCATGATCCCGTCTGTGCGAGGCCTTGCGCGCGCCCACATCGATCGCGTGCGGGGTTACTCGCCTACAAGGTCGGTCAGTGATGGCCGTCGTTGGCGAGGACGATCTCGAGGAAGCTCACGCGGCCCTCATCCACGACCTGTCGACTTCCGTTGAGGCCGATCCGCTCGATGCGGACAGTCACGGTGTTTCCGAGCGCGAAGTTCGTGCGCATGCCTGCGGGAAGCCGGAGATCGTTGTTCGCCATTTCGCGCGAGCGCGTGGCAATGAGCGGGCTCGACGTGGTGACGACGTAGGTCGTGTCGGGAGCGAAGTAGTTCTGCTTCTCCTTCGGGCCATCGATGACCAGCATGCCGTGCGTGATCTGCGATCGCTCCCGCTTGTCAAGCCACGTGCCAAGACTCGCGTCATCGGCGTAGATTTCGTAGGACTGCTCCGTGCGGTCGACGGCGGGTGCGGGGCGCTCCCAAGGAGATTCGCAACCTGCCACGCACAGGACCGCGCACACCACTCCCGCGGAGCAGCGAAGGTGGCGGGCAATGTTGAAACTTCCCATGCCTGATCCTTCGGCCAACGTCGGGCCGTCGTTGAGCCAACGACGCGAGCCGGATGCGGGGGCCTGCGCCACAGCCGTTCGCAGGGACCGAGAATCAAGGGCTGCGCGACGTGACGGGAAGCCGACCGCTGGGAGTCGAGTACCACCCGGTGCCTCAGGCGTCGCGGAGCGCGAGAACGACCTCAGCCAATCGCTCCACGAGGTCCGGCGTCGTGTGCAGATGGCAGGACACGCGGGCGTGCCAGATCCCCTTCCAGTCGATGACGGGAATCTCGATGCGGTGACGGTCGTAGAGATGCGCCTGAAGCGCGACTGCGGTCGGGAACCGCTCCTGTACGCCGGCGGGAAGGCGAACCGCGGCCATCGAGGCGAGCATCGAGCCGTCGAAGGGCGACAACGGAGCGACGCTCCAGCGCTGACAGAGGAAGGCCTGGCTCCAGGTGGCCATGGCGTGGTTGTGGGCCCGCACGCGGTCCCATCCGAACCGGCTGAAGAAGTCGATCGCAGCGGGTGCCGAGAGCCATGCGGAAAGGTCCCGGGTCCCCTGCCAGTCGAATTCACGCCCGAAACCTTCGGCGAAGAAGTGGCTGGTGGCGAGCGGATGGGTTGCTGCGGCGTGATCCGCGGACACCGCGAGGAATGCGGTCCCCTTTGGCGCGCAGACCCACTTGTGCAGGTTGGCGGTGTAGGCGTCGGCACCGATCGCGTCGACATCGAGCGCGATCGAACCTGGCGCGTGCGCCCCATCGACAAGCGTGTAGATGCCGCGCGCACGCGCCGCAGCCACGAGTTGCGCCGCGGGAAGGACGAGCGCGGTCGGACTCGTGATGTGATCGAGCAGGAGCAGGCGCGTACGCGGGTTGAACGCGCCCACGACGGCATCGAACCATGCCTGCGCATCGTGCACCGGCAGTGCGATCTCCACCTCGCGAACGATGATGCCGGTCTCCGCAGCGAGCCGACGCAGCGACTGGCGCATGGCGTTGTAGACATGGTCGACCACCACGACTTCGTCGCCGCGATTCCAGCGCAACGAACGCAGGACCGCATTCACACCCTCGGTTGCATTCACCACGAATCCGATGTGCTCCGCGCGTGCCCCGACGAAGCGCGCGACACGCTCACGCGCCGCGGGAAGCAGCGACTTCATTCGCCGATCGATCATCTCGATCGGACGCGCCTCGATCTGCATGCGCCACTCCTGCTGCACCGCAAGTACCTCGTGCGGCACACTGCCGAAGCTCCCGTGGTTGAGGAACGTGTACGAGCGGTCGATCGGGAACAGCGCACCAAGGTCGCCCTCGGCGAGCGGCGAGGGACGCACGCACGCAACGGGAGGACACGCACGGACTGGCGCCGCATGTGGACCCTGATGTCGAACGGAACCGCTGTCGGGGACGGAGGACATCAGCACACCCTATCGCGGCGGCGAGACGGTGACCGAGGCGAACTGAAGGGGGCGAACTTGGACAGGCAAGCCAGCGCCGATCAGCGATCAGTGGATCCTGGACAGGCAAGCCAAGGTCCTCAGGTGGATCCTGGACAGGCAAGCCAAGGTCCTCAGGTGGATCCTGGACAGGCAAGCCAAGGTTCTCGACAGGCAAGCCGACGTCGGCGGGCGCTTTGTCCATCGCATGTAACCCACTCTCCCAAAGACACTTCCAGCATCCTGGCTACAGCCCCTGCCATCCGTGCGACCACCCAACTTGCAGAAGGACTCTGTTTGGGCGAACATCTCCCGAACAAAATCTACAGCCAGACCCAAACAGGCGCCGAATATCTCTCCATGCACCGAACCACGCAGCACCGAGGCCCGCAGCGCACGACCGATGGTCGTGGTGCGGCTTCACGGACTGTTGTGACCAAGGGCACGGCGCGTCCAAGGGAGCATTGGCCGCGGAACACGAGAGAGTCTGTCCGAGACCGCGGGGGAAACGCGAGCTCTGGACCTTCGCTGCGGCCCGTCGACGATCAACCCTCGATCGACGGCCGGCAGCAAACCCAAGGAGTGAGCTCGATGCACATGATCACTGCAATCCTGAACTGCCTGAGCAGCGCGCACCCGATGACCGACGCCGATCGTGCACCGCACGTCGCCGAAGGGATCGCCGCGACAACCGAAGTCCATGTCGACACAACCAGTCCCCGCGATGAGTCGCAGCACTGGCCGCTCGTCATGGTCGGACCGGGCGCCGAGTACAGCCGCCGCTACATCGCCTGCGGACCCACGGGCGCCGACATCGCCTGCATCGCTGGCGCCACCACCTCTCGCGAGTGTGGCGTCGCCACCGACCCGATCCTCACCCCTCTCACCAGCGCGTGGACCGCGGTGAGCAAGCGCTTCCACCAGCTGGCGGCGGAGATCTTCTCCGGCGGGCAGCCTTCACCCCACCTCGCGAGCGAACACCACAATGAACCTGACCCCCAAGCAGATGCGCGTCCTGAAGCTGGTCGACCAATGGCGGCGCACGAAGGGCTTCTCGCCGACCATGCAAGAACTCGCCGACACGCTTGGCGTCAGCAAGGTCACGGTGTTCGAACACGTCGAGTCGCTCATCTCGAAGGGGGCGCTGGAGAGGGATCCGAACAAGGCTCGCTCTTTGACGCTGTCGCCTGAAGTCGTCCTTCCCGACGATCACGACGAGATCCCGGCGCGGCAGATCGAGAGTGGACCTGCGGCTTCGCTGTCGTTCCCCCTCGTAGGAAAGGTCGCTGCGGGACATCCCATCGAGAAGTTCGAGCAGCGCGAGTCCATCGCCCTGGAGGAACTCTTCGGACCTCGCAAGGGACGTTCAGGCAACACCTTCGCGCTTCAGGTCGATGGAATGTCGATGCGCGACGAGGGCATCTTCGACGGCGACTATGTGCTCGTGGACCAGCGCAGCACAGCGCGGAACGGCGAGCGCGTGGTGGCGCTGCTGGCCCATGGCGAGACGACGCTCAAGACCTACTTCAAGGAGCGTGACGGTCGCATACGCCTGCAGCCCGCCAACCCTGACTTCGCCCCGATCATCGTCGACGACTGCACCATCCAGGGCGTTGTGATCGGCGTGCTGCGACGTTACTGACGCGGAGCGCCAAGAGCACGGACAAGCGCCAGCGCAGGATCGACCGCGCTTGTTCCCTGGGCGGCGGCATCGGACATGCGGCGCACGATGGCGCTCCCGACGATCGCTCCGTCGGCGTACGCCCCGATGGCTCGCACGTGCGCAGCAGTCGAGACACCGAAGCCGACCGCCACCGGCACATCACCAAGCGTGCGGAGTTGTGCCATGCGCGGCGAGAGATCGGGCAGATCGCTGCGCTCACCCGTCACACCCGCGCGGGCGAGGAGATACACGAATCCGGTGGAGAGCCGAACGAGTTCGCGTGTGCGTTCTGCAGCGGTGGTTGGCGCGATGAGCGCACAGAACCCTGCTCCGCGTGCGGCCGCCAGTTGGGAGAGCAACCGCGCGTCGGATGGGTCGGCGTCAGGCACGATGAGCCCGGCGACACCTGACTCGACGGCGCGGTCGATGAAGCAGCCGGCCCCCACGCGCGACACGATGGACACCGAAACCATCGCCAGCACGGGAACGCGGGGTCGCACGCGCGCGATGGCGGCGAAGACGGCATCCGGAGTGGTGCCGGCGAGGAGTGCCCGATGCATGGACTCCGCGATGACCGGGCCGTCTGCGATCGGATCAGAGAAGGGTATGCCCACCTCGATCAGATCCGCGCCCGCATCGGGGAGCGCTTCGAGGAGCGCCTCGGTGGTGGCCACATCGGGAAATCCCCCGGTGATGAAAGGAAGCAACGCAGGGCGCTGCGCGGCGCGCGCCGCCTGGAACGCGGCACGGATGCGCTCGATTCCGCTGGGAGCCGGTGGATTCATCGTGTGACCTGCACTGGACCGACCATCGCGGTTCATGGCACCACGAACCCCATCCCGCCGAGACCTGTCAGGCAACGCGATGCAATGGCCCGCGCCGCGCGCTCCGCCTCGGCGGCATCGGCCGCCGCGATCTCTCCGCGCACGGTCGCACGATAGCGGTCGGCGAGGGCCCAGCTCGTGGTCGTGGCATCGGTCGCATGGCGGGGAACGACATGCAGGTGAAGATGGCGCACCGCTTCGTTGAATGTGATCGAATACGTGCGTTCTGCGCCCGTCTCGGCACGCACGGCCCCCGCGATGATCGCCAGGATCGCCCCGACCTCGCGCTGCTCCACCTCGTCCATCTCGTCCATGCCAGCGCGGTGGGCGCGCGCGACCAGCATCATCCAGCCCGCAAGAGGAACCGGATCGGCGTGCCGCAGAAGCTGCCACCTGGGGCTCTCGAGGTACACCGTCTGGCGACGCGAGCAGAACGGGCAGTTGGGATCAGGTTGCGACATGGGATGTTGCTCCTCGTGGAGGCAGGTCAGGCCTTGTACCCCGCCGGTCCACCGTCCTTGATGTACTTGTCGGCGATCGCCTTCTCGAGATCCACGTCGCAGATGTTCGCGAGCGTCGCCAACCAAGCGATCACATCGGCGAACTCCTCCTCGAGATTGGCCTGGTCGAGCTTGCCACGCTCCCTGTTGGCGATGGCATGGGCCAACTCGCCCACTTCCTCCACGAACCACAGGTAGGTGCCGGGAGCGCCGCGGGCGCTGTCGGTGGCGTAGTACTTGTCGCGGATCATCCGCTGGAACTCGGCAATGGTCATGGCGGGCTCTTGCTTGGGCGACGGATGGAGAGGCCTCTCCATGGCCAGCGGAGAAGACCCCTTCGGGGCCAACGGAAAGGGCCCCTCGCGGGGCCCTCGGGAAAGCGTCCATGGCGGGAATCGAACCTGCAACCTTTGCCTTCGGAGGGCAACGCTCTATCCGATTGAGCTACATGGACAGGGCGGGAAGTGTAGCACGGACGGCGGCCGTACACTCGCCCCCCGATGCAGGCGGAATCCCACACCCCCGTGCGCGCGGTCCCGATCGGTGGCCTGACCTTCCTGTGCTCCCTGGGCACGGGCATCCTCTGGAATGCCCTCTACTTCATCGCCGAACGCGAGTACGGATTCACCCAGCGCGACAGCCTGCTGCTGGCGTTCGTCAACGGCGTGCTGTACACAGCCGTTGCGGTCAATGCGGGGCGCGTGGTCGGGTTCATGGAGCGGCGGGTGTCTCCGCGGGCCGCACTCGGGGTGGTGTTGCTGGTCCAGGCATCGCTCGCACCACTGGTGCTGATTCCGAACATCGCGCTGCTGTGGTTTGCCGCCGTGGCCATGACCGCGCTCGGAGCGCTGCAATGGCCCATCGTGCAGCACTACCTGGCGTCCGGGCGGCACGGACCTGAGATGCGCAACGCGGTCGGCTGGTGGAACGCCACGTGGATGGCGGCGACCGCGATGGGGCTCGCCATCGCAGGTCCACTCGAGTCGATGGGGCTCATGCGATGGGCGATTCCGTCGCTGCTGCTGACCAATCTGGGCGCGATCGCGTTCCTGACGGCGTTTCCGAAGCATCCGCCGCACCACGATGCAGATGCGCACGCGGCCCATGTTCCCCCGACCTACCGCGCGCTGCTCGGTGCGGCGCGCGTGCTGCACCCGATGGGCTACCTCGTGATCGGCGCACTGTCGCCCATCCTGCCCTATCTGTTCATCGCGCTCGACACGCAGCCGTCAGCCCAGGCGCCCATCGGCGCAACATGGCATGTCGCCCGATTGCTGGCGGTGATCGTCCTCTGGCGCACGGTGTTCTGGCATGGCCGCGGAGCGACACTCGTGGCGGCCGGGCTGCTCCTCTCGCTTGGCTTCGCGTTCACGATCACCGCGCCCAACGAGGCCGTGCTCATCGCGGGGCTTGCGGCACTGGGACTCGGCCAGGGAACCATCTACTACAGCGCGATCTACTACGGCCTTGCCGTGGGCGGTGCGAAGATCGAGGCGGGTGGAATCCACGAGGCGCTCGTGGGCGCCGGCTACTTCGTCGGACCAGGGCTGGGATTGCTCTCGCTCGGAGCGGAGCGCAGCACCCCCGTGTTCATCGGACTCGTGACCGGCGCGCTGGCGTTCGGCTTCGTCGTCGCACTCTGGCAAGCGGGGCGCGCGAGAAGCCAGTCGACAGCCTGATCGAGCACCTCGCCCACCACCAGCGTGTGTCCTTCGTTGGCGACGGTCACGAGCTCGATGTCCTCTCCCCGGGCCTTGGCGTTCTCGACCATCGCACGTGTGCCCTCGAATGGAAACAGCGGATCGAGTTCCGCGAGGTACACGCGCCGCGCCGGCGCATCACCCCTGCGGGGCAGATCCGCAAAGCCCGCGATGCACACGGCGCCGTTCACCGCATCGGGCCGCATCGTCGCGAGTCGCGATGCAGTGACCGCGCCGAGCGAATGTCCGAGCAATCCAACGCGTGCGGGATCGAACGGCACATCCTTGCGCAGTTCCTCCAGGAACCGTGTGAGCACATTCGGACTGAGTCCGAACGGGATCGTCGGCGGGCACACGACTGCGATCCCGCGATCCCGCGCGATCGCAAGGAGGCGTCCGCCGCCGTAGCCGTCGAAGAACATGTTCTCGTCACCGCCTGCGCCATGGAACGCCACGACGAGCGGGAACGGGCCTGTCCCTTCGGGCACGAACTGCCGTACGGGCAGGTCGGTGCCGAGCGCGCGCACGATGCGCCATGTGTCGCCAGGCGCGGCGTACGGACGCCCGCCCGCCGAAGCGGCCTCGATCTCCTTCGGCAGGCTGGCCGCCAACGCACGCGGATCCGCGAGAAGGCCCGCGCTCTTCCCGCGATCGAAGGCACCGAACGCGAGCGCATGCCGCGCGCGGAGAGATGCGACGATCGATGGATCCACATCGCCGCGGGCCGCGAGCGCCTCGATGCGCGCAAGGAGTTCGGCGCCGCGCGCGCTCGGATCGGATTCCAGCAGGTACGCGCGTGCCACGACGACGTCGCCGAGAGCGACCATGCGCGCGACCAACTCGACCGCACCTGGGTCGAAGGCGCGCTCGAGCGCGACGACGCCGGCATCGGTACCGTCGGCCACCGCACACTCGATCGTCCGCGCCCCCTGCCGCAACAGCAGCCGTGCGGGCGAAGTGCCGCTGTTCATCCCGTCAAGTGCCGTCATGCGGACACGAAACTCCCGCATCGCGTCTGCCGCGCCGAGCCTCGGCTCGAGCGCGAAGCGATGCGCCGCCAGAAATGCGCGCTCGCCACGTGCGGGGCCCTCTGCCGCGTCGCCCGCGAGGTCACCCTCGATCTCGGCGAGCCGGGTGAGCGCACGGTCGAACCGCCCCGCGAAGAAATCGCCGGTGAGCGCATCGAACGCCCGATTGACCTCGCTCCGCGTGGCGGGGTCCTTTGCACCTGCCGCCACCGCGCGCTCGAAGCGAAGGTATGCGATGCCGAGGTCCGCACGGTCGGGGGGAACAGGCGCGGCCGCTGCGAGGAGCGCCGCACAGCACGCGAGCGCGAGCGCCGCACGGATCGCCTCGAGTGCGAATCTCACGGTGCCACGCCCTTCCTACTCACCGCCGCGAGCGCCGCCAGTGCGCGCGTGCGCGCCATGCCGTGCTCCACGATCGGCCTCGGGTAGTCGTCGCCCAGCGTCACGCCCGCGGCCTCGAGCGCCAGCGGAGGTGCCTCCCATGGCTCATGCACGAACTTGGCAGGCACGCGCGAGAGTTCGGGCACCCAGCGCTTGATGTACGCCGCATCGCCGTCGAACTTCTCCGCCTGCGATGTGGGATTGAAGATGCGGAAGTACGGCGCGGCGTCGGCACCGCATCCCGCGGCCCATTGCCAACCGAGCGAGTTGCTGGCAAGGTCCGCATCGACGAGCGTATCCCAGAACCAGCGCGCACCGTCCTGCCAGGGAAGCAGCAAGTGCTTGACGAGGAAGCTCGCCACCACCATGCGCACCCGGTTGTGCATCCATCCCGTGTGCCAGAGCTGGCGCATGCCCGCATCGACCAGCGGGTAGCCCGTGCGTCCGCGCTGCCAGGCGCGCAGCGCCTGCGGGTCGTCGCGCCAGGGAAAGCGCGCGTACTCGCTGCGCAGCGGCTTGAGATCGGTGTGCTTGAAATGCACCAGCACATGCGTCGCGAACTCGCGCCAGAGTAACTCGGCGTGGAACTTGTCCGTGCTCTCGGCGGGTGCGTGCGGCGTGGCTGCCGCATCGTGCCAGGCGCGGCGCACGCCGATCTCGCCGAACGCGAGATGCGGCGAGAGCAGACTGGTTCCGATCGCGGCGGGCACATCGCGCCCC
>CAIOCH010000149.1 GCA_903856525.1 uncultured bacterium
CGCACCGCGGGAAGGCGTTCGAGACCGCCGCCTACCTCAACCTCGGCGTGACCGACGCCGACGACCAGGCCGCTGCGGTGCAGCATCTCGCGGCCACGCGTCCGTATGTGGACGGCACGCGCGTGGGCATCACCGGTCACAGCTACGGCGGCTACATGGCCGCCATCTGCCTCATCCGCCGCGGCGATGTGTTCGCGGCGGCCGTGGCGGGCGCGCCTCCCACCGACTGGCGGCAGTACGACACGATCTACACCGAGCGCTACATGCGCACGCCGCAGGAGAACGCCGCGGGCTACGACGCGGGCAGCTGCGTGAAGCACGCGGGCAAGCTCCAGGGCAAGCTCCTGCTGCTGCACGGCATGATGGACGACAACGTGCACCCGAACAACACGTTCGAGCTGGCGCACGCGCTGCAGTCGATCAACCGGCCGTTCTCGATGATGCTCTTCCCGAACTCCGACCACGGGATCCGCAGTCCCGCCGCCGAGAGCGTGAAGTGGTCGTTCTTCGTTGACGCGCTCGCGCCGGTGGTGCCCGAGTGGGGCGGCAAGGCGGAGCGGAAACCCGAGGGGAAAACCGAGGGAAACACCGACGGGTCGTCCGACACCGCGAAGGAGCAGACTCCATGAGCACGCAGCAGACGCTTCCTCCCGACCGCTCGCATGTGGCCACCGAGCAGCGGAACGCCGGGTCGGCGGAGCTCGACCGGCTCTCGACCGTGGAGATCGTCGAGCTCATGGCGCGCGACCAGCGCATCGCCGTCGACGCCGTGGAGCGTGCGGCCGATGCGATCGCGCGGTTTGCCGATGCCGCAGCGGCATCGCTCGCCGCGGGCGGACGGTTGGTCTACGCGGGCGCGGGCACCAGCGGTCGTCTCGGGGTGCTCGATGCGAGCGAGTGTCCGCCCACCTTCTGCAGCGATCCCTCGCAGGTGGTGGGCATCATCGCCGGCGGCGACGGCGCGCTGCGCCGCTCGAGCGAGGGCCGCGAGGACGAGTGGGAGGGCATCGCGCCCGAGTTCGAGCGGCTCTCGCTCGGCGCGCGCGACTGCTTCCTCGGCATCGCCGCGGGCGGCACCACGCCCTACGCGCTCGGCGGCGTGGAGCTCGCCAAGAAGCGCGGCGCCGCGACGGGCTTCCTCACCTGCGCGCCGAGCGCGCAGCCGCGGATGTGCGACCACCTCATCGTGCTCGAGACGGGCGCGGAGATCCTCACGGGATCCACGCGCCTCAAGGCGGGCACCGCCACCAAGATCGCGCTCAACGCCATCACCACGGCGATGTTCGTGCGTCTCGGCAAGACCCACGGCCACCTCATGGTCGATCTCGCGGCGACCAACGACAAGCTCGTCGACCGCGCGCTGCGGATCTACCGCGAGTTCTTCCCCGGCGATTCCCGCGAGACCGCGCACGCGCAGCTCCTCGCCGCCGGCGGCATGCTCAAGGTCGCGCTCGTCATGCGCGCGCGGGGAGTCGACCGCACGCAGGCGGAACTCCTGCTTGCCGCGAGCGGCGGCGAGCTTCGGCGCGTGATGTGAGCGCGCCATGGACGCTGCCCGGCTCGCGGTGGCCGTGATCGCCCTCGCGGGTTCCTGACGCACTGCGAGTCTGTTGTCAGAAAAGTGCAGCACGGAATCTGACACCAGCTGCATCGGCCAATCCGCGCGAGAGCACCCCGATGGCGCCTTCGATGGCGGCTGCGACGGCGCGCGTGACGTCGGTCGATGGCGCCTGGGTCGCGGATGACCAGGTCTCGACCCGCACGGTTTCCCGAAGCGCAAAACGAACAAGCGCCTGCTTGCGCAGGCGCTTGATTCGTGGTTCATCGGAACGATCGATCAGATCGAGTCGTTGAGGCCCTTCATCGCGCGGATGCGGACCTTGCGGCTCGCGGGCTTGGCCTTGATGGTGATCTCCTCGCCGGTGAAGGGGTTCTTGCCCTTGCGCGCCTTGGTGGCGGGCTTGATCACGGTGCGCATCTTGGCGAGACCGAAGAGGTTGAAGGTGCCGCAGCCCTTCTTGCCGAGGTCAGCCTTCATCATGTCGGTGAGGCTGTCGAACACCGCGACGACCTGCTTGCGGGTCAGACCGGTGAGACCGGCGATGTCCTTGTAGATGGAGCCCTTGGTGCGGACCTTGGAAGCGGCGGTGATCTTGGTCTTGCTGGCCATGTGTCGGAATCCTTTCGAGCGGAACAGGACAAGCTCCTTGCTTGTCGATTTCACGGAAAATAAAGGGGTCGGACGTGGGCTGCAAGGCCCACGGGGGGCAAAAAGCCACAGAAACGCGATGATTTTCGCCTTTCGGCCAGAAAACCACGTTGCTCCTCGTTGTTTTCGCGTCCTCAGGCCCGAGGTGATCAGATCCGATCGCCGTCGTCGTCGAGGCGGATGATGTCGTCGTCATCGGCCTGCGCGCCGCCGCCACTCTTGGCAGTCGGCTCTTCCTTCGACAAAAAGGCCGACGGACGCGCCGGACCCCGCGGGGCTCCGCCGACGGGCGGCAGTGCCACGGGCGGCAGCGGGGCGGTGGTGCGCAGCACCCGCTGGATCGACAGGCGGAACTCGCCCACGGCCACCGTGATCCCCTCCTCCATGCGCTTGCGGAACCAGCGCTTTCCCTCGAACAGGATGCCGTCGGTGCAGCCGGCGTCGATCAGCGACCAGCGCTCGCTGCCCACCGAGAGCACGCAGTGCAGCGGATCCACCGAGGGGTGGCAGAGCTGCAGGTCCATCGTGTTGGCGCGACCCACGGTGATGCGGGGCGAACCGCCGCCGCGGATGGCGCCGATCCCGCCGAGGTCGGCGCAGAGGTGCACGTTTCCCGCGGAATCCGCCACGGTGAGCACCTCGCCCACCGGCGTCGGCTCGGAGCCGTCGAGCTGCTCGATCGTCATGCGGGCCAGGCGCACGGGGCGCCCGGTCTCGACGGCCGCGGGTCGGGCGTCGATCCAGCCGGGCAGTTGTCCGCCCGCGCCCGACAGCCACAGATAGGCCGGACCAACGCCCACCCAGGAGTCGGCCGAGAGCGGTGCGGCACGCACGGAACCCGCCTCGGTCTCGAGGCCGCTCGTCGTGCCCGCATCGCAGGCCATCCAGCGGCCGTTCGACTGGAATACGAAGGCGTGCCGCCGGCTCACGGCGGGGTTGTCGACCACGATGTCGCACGACGACTCGCGGCCGATCCAGTAGCCGCGCACCGGATTGAGCTTGCGCTGCGCGATGACCGAGCCGTCGGGATTGGAGATCAGGAGTTCAGCCACAGTCGGCGCAGAATAGGGCATGACGGGCATGTCGGCACCATGAAATGCGGGCCGTTGCGCCGATCGCTCCCCGAAGACACCTCAGCCCCGCGGGAGGACGGGCGCGCGTCCCACCGAGTGATACGCAAAGCCGCGCGACTCCATGGCCTGGCGCTTGTAGAGATTGCGTCCGTCGAAGATCAGTCGCGACGGCATGAGCGCCGCCACGCGGTCGAAGTCGGGCGCGCGGAACTCGTTCCACTCGGTGGCGATCACCAGCGCATCGGCGCCCTCGAGGGCGTGGTACATGTCGGTGGCCCGCTCCACTTCGGGGAACTCGCGGCCGAGATTGTCGAGCGCCACGGGGTCGAACGCGCGGACCGTGGCTCCCGCCGCCACCGCCATGCGCATGAGGCTGATCGACGGCGCTTCGCGGATGTCGTCGGTGCGGGGCTTGAAGGCCACGCCCCAGAACGCCAGGCGCTTGCCGCGGAGATCGCGCCCGAACACCGACTCGACCTTGCTCCAGAAGTGGCGCCGCTGCGCCTGGTTCACGCGGTGCACGGCCGCGTTGAGCTCGCAGTCGAAGCCGATCGCCTTGCCCATCGACACCACGGCGAGCGTGTCCTTGGGGA
>CAIOCH010000150.1 GCA_903856525.1 uncultured bacterium
CTTCGATGTCGTTCGACGTGGTTCGAAGGCTGACACAACCCGCTCCGCAGTCTCCGTCGGCTCCGCCGCCGGGCGACTGTCGGGCACCCGAGGTGTTCGCTGAATCACGCAAGTCACTCCCACACCCCCCTTCATCCCCACGAAAGGTCGCAGCCGCAGCTGCGACCGCTCCAACCTCGGAAGCAGCCGCAGCTGCGAGCGCTCCACTACCGCCATCCCCACCAGAGGAAGCAGCCGCAGCTGCGACCGCTCAAATCACGACTTCTGCACCTTCGGGTGCGTCGCGGTGCCGCGGATGGGGGTCTTCTTGGGCTTCTCGGTGGTCTCGCAGCCGAGCGCCGGGATGAGGGCGGCGAGAAGGACGGCGAGCAGGCAGAGAGCGGCGGTGGGGCGGCGGAGGCGCATGGGTGGTATCCGTGGAAGTCTGACGCATGGGATCCTACCGCCTGCGGACGCGCTACTCTTGCGGAGTGTCGCTTCTTCCCGCGTACTTCCTTGGGCCGGAGAGTCCGCTTGCGCGGCGCGTTGGCGCGTTCGAGACGCGTCCCGAGCAGCTGCGCATGGCCGACGCGGTGGAGCGCAACCTGCAGTCCAAGGGGCATCTGCTCGTTGAGGCGGGCACGGGCGTCGGCAAGAGCTTCGGCTATCTGGTGCCCGCCATCCGCCGCATCCTCGAGCAGCGGCAGCGCGTGGTCGTGTGCACCCACACCATCTCGCTGCAGGAGCAGATCTTCGACAAGGATGTCCCGCTGCTCAAGGCGGTGATTCCCGACGAGTTCACCACGGTGCTCGCCAAGGGCCGCGGAAACTACATTTCGCTGCGCCGACTGCGCATTGCCAGCGAGAAGAAGTCGAAGGTGTGCCACAGCGAGGAGGAGGAGCACTCGCTCGATCTCGTCGAGGACTGGGCCTACGAGACCACCGACGGATCGCTGGCCACGCTGCCCGTGCTTCCGCGCCGCAGCGTGTGGCAGCATGTGGAGAGCGACGCCGGCAACTGCATGGGCCGCCGCTGCCCCACCTACGACAAGTGCTTCTACCAGTCGGCGCGCCGCCGCATGGAGAACGCCGATCTCCTCATCTGCAACCACGCGCTCTTCTTCAGCGATCTCGCGCTGCGCGCCAAGGGCGCGAGTTTCCTGCCCGCCTACGACCATGTCATCTTCGACGAGGCCCACCACCTCGAGGATGTCGCCAGCGGTCACTTCGGCATCCGCGTGAGCGAGGCGCGCGCGAAGCACCTGCTGCGCACGCTCTACAACGCCACCAACGGCAAGGGTTCGCTCGCGGGCATCGAGGGAGCCGGGCTTCCCGTCGACGAGGTCGACGCCTGCATCCGCTCCTGCATGGAGGCGCAGGCCGCCTGCGAGTCGTTCTTCGACGGCGTGTGGCGCAGCGTCGAGTCGGGCAAGTCGGCGCATCCCTCGAGCGGCCGCGTGACCACCGTCGATGCGTTCGACAACGGCCTGTCGCCCGCGCTCGGCGACCTCGCCACCCGCATCAAGCTCCTGCGCGAGCGCGCCGTCGACGAGAACCTCCAGTTCGACCTCGCGAGCGCCGCGCAACGGTGCACCGACCTCGCGGGCGAGATCGAGCTCTTCATCGCCCAGGGCGTCGAGGGCTGCGTGTACTGGGTCGAGCGCGGCAAGCCCGCCTTCGGGTCCAAGCGGCCGTCGATCACGCTTTCGTGCGCCACGGTCGATGTCGGCCCCGTGCTTCGCGCGCATCTCTTCTCGATGCCCGTGTCGATCACCATGACGAGCGCCACCCTCGCTGCGACGGCCGACGACTTCAGCCACATCATCGGCCGCCTCGGCTGCGACGGCGCGCAGACGCTCGCCCTCGGCAGTCCGTTCGACTATGCCAGCCAGATGCGGGTCATGATCGACCGAACCATGCCGCCCCCCGAGGCGCCGAACTCGACGCGCGAGCTCATTCCCCGCATCCTCCGCAACATCGACGAGACCGGCGGCGGCGCCTTCGTGCTCTTCACCAGCTTCCGCATCCTGCGCGAGGTCGCGGAGCGCTGCGCACCCATCCTGCGCGCCCAGGGCTATCCCGTGTTCATCCACGGCGAGGATGGCGAACGCAGCCAGATCCTCAAGCGCTTCCGTGAGAGCGAGCGCAGCGTGCTCTTCGGCACCGCGAGCTTCTGGGAAGGCGTCGATGTGCGCGGCCGCACGCTGCGCAATGTGATCATCACCAAGCTGCCGTTCGATGTGCCCGACCACCCGCTCATCCAGGCGCGGCACGAGAAGATCGAGGCCGCGGGCGGCAACGCCTTCCGCGACGACCAGCTGCCCCGCGCGGTGCTGCGCTTCAAGCAGGGGATTGGCCGCCTCATCCGCAGCGCCGACGACTCGGGACGGATCGTGATCCTCGACCCGCGCATCGTCACGAAGTTCTACGGCAAGCGCTTCATGGCCGCACTCCCCGACGGCGTAGAGCCCGAGTTCGTGAGCGCCGACGCCACCGACGCCTGATCCCCGCGGCTCCCACCAGAGCGAGCGAGTTGCGAAGCAGGTCGCGAGCGCTGTCGCTACCCGTGGC
>CAIOCH010000151.1 GCA_903856525.1 uncultured bacterium
CCTCGAGGGCTACCTCTCGGGCGGCATCTCGGTGTCGCGCGGCATCTCGGTCGACAGCGGCGCGTCCGCGGTCGACGGGCTGACCATCGACAACGTGCTCTGCTCGATCCACCAGTACGGCTTCGGCGTGCTCGACGGCGAGTCGGCGACCGACGTCACCATCACCAACTCGAAGTTCGCCGCGAGCGGCAACGGCATCCAGGTCGAGTCCTCGGGCTCGCTCAACGGCCTGACGATGACCGGCACGCTGGTCACGGACAACGTGTACGGCTTCAGCTCCAACGCGGACCACACGGTCGCGACGGCCGGCCAGCCGGCCGCGTCGAACGCGAACACGCTCGGCCTGACGAACGTGAACGTCTCGAACTGCCAGTTCAACGCGAACCAGCAGAAGGGCCTCTACTTCGAGAAGCTCAACAACGCGACCTTCACGGGCATCACCGTGGACGGCAACGCCGTGACCGGCATGGGCGCGTACGGCTTCGGCGCGGGCTTCGAGCTCAACCTGAAGTACGGCGCGTACTCGGGCATCACGATCACCAACGCGACGGTGTCGAACAACGGCACGGTCTCCGGCACCAACGGCATCGGCCTCGCCATCAAGGCGCGCGACGACGCGGGCGGCCCGGCGGGCGCGCGCTACAACGACAAGCCCTCGAGCCTGTCGACGGTGGCGGTGAACGGCGGATCGGTGTCGGGCTCTGCCCGCAACCTGGTCGTGGCGAACAACGTCGCCATGAACACGGTGACCTTCGGCCTGCACTCGGGCAACGCCCTCGCGGTGAGCGGCTCGGGCATCGGCGTGCAGATCTTCGGCACGGTCCCGAGCGGACCGCTGAACCTGGGCGCGATCTCGGTCGCCTCGGGCGCCTCGCTCTACGTCCAGAATGCCTCGACCTGCGCGGTGACCGCGACTGGCGCGAGCTTCGGCGGCGTGAACGGCGCGACGGGCGAGCCCTCCGACCTCTACGCGGTCGAGGCCAAGCTCTTCCATAAGGTCGACAACGCCGGCGCGGGTCTCGTGTCGGTGAAGGCCGGCAACGTGTACGTGAACTCGGCCAAGACGGTCGCGGGCGGCGTCGCCGCTGCCTCGGCTGGCAACACCGTCAACATCCAGGCCGGCAACTACACCGCCGGCGCGGTCACCGTGAACACCGAGGACCTCACCATCAACGGTGCGGCTCCTGAGACGGGCGTGCACGGCTACTCGTTCCTCATGGGCACGGCGAACAACCTGACCCTCGCGGGCTCGGCGCTGATCGACGCGACCGGCAACGGCGCTGGCAACAGCCTGACCGGCAGCGGCGTGGCGAACGTGCTCACGGGCGACGCTGGCGACGACACCCTCGCGGGTGGCGCTGGCGCGGACACCGTGCACGGCGATGCCGGCGTGGACACCCTGCACGGCGATGCCGGTGCGGACACCATGAACGGCGGCGCGGACAACGACACCATGAACGGTGGCGCGGACGCGGACACCATGAACGGCGACGCCGGCGCGGACACCATGAACGGTGATGCCGGCGCCGACACCATGAACGGTGGCGCGGATGCCGACACCATGAGCGGTGGCAATGACGCCGACACCCTGAACGGTGATACCGGCAACGATTCGCTCACGGGTGACGCGGGTGATGACGCCCTGAACGGCGGCGACGGCGACGACACCCTCACGGGTGGCGCGGGCACCGACGCCCTCAACGGCGGCGCAGGCAACGACACCGCGGTCTTCGCGGAGCTGCTCGGCGACATCTCCGATGCCAGCAGCACCCACATCTCGGCGGGCGGCGACAGCCTGACCCAGGTCGAGGTCCTCG
>CAIOCH010000152.1 GCA_903856525.1 uncultured bacterium
ACGTCATCGGATCCGACGGTCGGATCGCCTACGCCTGGGAGGCCGAGATCCCCAAGACGCAGGTGGATTTCGCCGCCATCCAGGCTGCCGTCAGCGCTTGCCGCTGAGGACGATCCCATCGGAGACTGCCGCCGACGAGGATTCCCTCCGGCTTGCGGCCGTTCGGTTTGCTTCGATCATCCGCCGGATGCGGCAGGACTTTCGCCATCCCGCGGCGGGGTTGTCGCGTGGGGAAACAAGGTCGTCGCGTCGAGCAGCAGGATGTGCTCGCGCCGCGCCTTGTCGCCTCCTTCAAACACGAGCAGCGAGAGATCCCGTAGCCGCGCGCCGCAGGCGTGGCCAGCCGCGCCTCCCCAGATGACGCGTTCGACCCGCCAGTGCAGGCCCGAGTCATCCGATGCCAGCAGGCGGATGGGCGATGGAAAGGCCGGCTCCGCCACGGCGACACGCAGCGCGTTGCGATCGTGGGAGACCGTCCACGCCGCGGTTGCCGCGCCCTCGAACCCGGAGGTCTCTGTCCGCGTGGTTCCATCCAGCACATCGCGACGCGAGGTCTTGGGCGTACGGACAAGTGTGCGGTCGTCGGTGAGCCAGATCGGCTCGCAGCCTGCATCCTGATGCAGATCGCGCACGGTCGCCGGCCCTGATGCGGGCATTTCGATCACGCATGCCCGCGCCACCCCGGCAACCAGCCAGGTTCCCCCGTGCACGAGCAGGTCGCGCCGGCGGTGCATCGAGCCAGGAAGCAATTGGACCGGGGACCCCTTGATCTTCACCTCGCCGCGGCGGCTGAACGAGCGGCCGTCCTCCGAGTCGAGGATCACCAGCGACTCCGTCAGCCGCCTCTCGGTCATTGGCTGCACCAGCAGTCGCCACGGGCGCGGCTCTCCTGTGGCGTATCCGATCACGGCGATGTCGGGCTTGGTCTCCCCGAGATCGATGCGGAAAGACTCGCTGAACTCGCCCGACGGCTCACGAAAGCGGCCGTGCAGTTCGGTTGCCGTGGTGCCGTCCTCGCGTGTGATGACGCCTACGCACGTCACGAGGAGCCTCGCCCCATCGGCCGCGGCGCTGGGTTCGCGGAACTCGTCGATGTCGCCATCGGCGCTGGAGAACACGGCGCGCGGTCGTGGAGCTGGTCCGTGATCGCCCTCGATGGAGCAGTCGAGCAGGCGCATGCGGCCGAGCCCGAGGTCGAACCCGATCCTCCCGAGCGCGAAATCGCGAAGGCCGATCCGTCCCACCTCGGCG
The DNA here is from genome assembly GCA_903856525.1 of uncultured bacterium. Classification (GTDB taxonomy): domain Bacteria; phylum Planctomycetota; class Phycisphaerae; order Phycisphaerales; family SM1A02; genus QWPT01. The sequence goes on from CAIOCH010000152.1 coordinate 1,252, forward strand.
TCGTTGATGCGGAGCACCATCGATCCGTCCGCGCGCTCGATCTCGATCGCGAGCGGGGCACCGACGACCGCCGATGCCGGACGGGGATTCTCGAACGGGAATCGCCCCCCGCCAAACAGCCGGCCCTGGAGCACCGCGCCCCATTCGGGGTCGTCGAGCTGGACCGCGCCGCCGTCGAATGTGATGCCTGCTCCCTTGCCGCCGAACTCGTCGATGACGATGGTGGCGCGCAGCAGGAAGTCGCCCTTGCCGATCGCCACCGAGGAGTGCTGGCGCAAGAGCCGTTCGTCGGGACGCGCGTCGAGCGAGTCCACGCCGCCGCGCGCCTGCGCGTCGGTGAGGGTCCGGCCCCTGAGGTCGGCCACGTCATGCGCGCCACCCGGGCCAAAGATCACCCGTTCATCGGAGCGCGAGGCCAGCGCGCCGGCATTGGTCGCCGAGGCAGCGAGGAGTGCGAGCGACAGCGAACAACGGGACAGCAGGCGGGGAAGTAGCCGCATAGTGTCCGACCTCATCGGCAGTATCGCGCCTGGAAACGCAGCGAAGTGCGCGTCAGGGAGTCACGGGGCCCCAGTTGTTGAGGATGTACGCGAGGTCGCTCGCGGTCACCACGCCGTCGCCGTCGACGTCACCCGTGGCGCCAGCCTGGCCCCAGCGGTTGAGCGTGACTGCCAGGTCGATGCCGTCGACCACGCCGTCGCCGGACAGGTCTCCCAGTCCGACGTTGACCGTGACGATCTGCACATCGCTCGCGGTGCGTCCGCACTCGTCGGTCACCGTCCAGGTGATGGTGACCGGGCTGTCGATGCGCTGGAACGGGGCGCTGATGGAGGTCTCGCCATCGCTCCGCACGAACGAAAGATTCAGGACGGGCCCGCAGCCCGATGCGGTGACCACGCCGACCGAGGTCGTGAGGGCCATCGTTCCCGCAGGCGGGGTACCCGTGACATCCGGCGGAGCCGTCAGCGACGGTGCGCCACCGAGATTGACCTCATTGAGCGCGGCAAGGCTGGGCGAGATCGGCGTGCCGTTCGAATCGGTCAGCAGGTTGCGGATCTTCGGATCCTTGCGGAAGGTGACCAGCTGCTCGGGGGTGCAATCGGTTCC
>CAIOCH010000153.1 GCA_903856525.1 uncultured bacterium
AGGAGCGCAGATCCCACGCTTCCCGCGAGCGCCACGGAGGGCCAGATCACGGCCCGCATCGCGTCGGGTGCGCGAAGCGCGGCCGAGACGCAGGCGAGCGCCACGAAGGCTGACGCGACGGCTCCCGTGATCGCGAGCCAACGGCTTCCGCACACGATCAGCGTGACCGCGAGGGCGATTTCGCCGCCAACAACCAGCCTCGCGGACGTGTCGGCGTCATGCCCGAAGAGGAACGCCGCCATCTCGCGGAGCGGCAGCGGCGTCGACTCGATGCCACTGCGCAGCTGCACCACGGCTGCCATCGCCAGCACCAGCGCCGTCGGGAGGCAGAGGATTCGATCACGGAGAGCGCTCGGCACGGGAACCTTCCTATCCATTGGGGCTCGATGGCGGAGCCCATCGGTGAATCCAGCGACTCGGACCAACCGCGGGTGGAGCCCGAGGTTCAACGTGAGGGTCCGCAACAGGCGAGTCCCATGCGCGTGTTCCGCGCGTGGGGCCGCTGCACGGAGCTGCGACTCATCGCGCGGGGAACTTGAGGCAGCCTTCGAGCAACGCGATGTCCTCGGCGTTGTCGACCACGCATTCGACCACGCCGTCCTGGATCGCCAGCACCACGGGCGTGCCGATGACATAGTTCGGCCCCTTGACGAGCGACATCTTCACGCACTCGTCGCAGGGGTTATCGAGCGCTGCAGCCGGATCGGTCTCGGGGATCGCGATGGCGAGCGTGCGCACGGGCAGCTTGCCTGTGAAGTAGGTCATGAGCATCTCGTGGCAGTGGTCGCAATCCTCGCGGTAGAAGACGATGATCCAGCGCCCCTTGAGGAAGTCGTCGGGGAGCTTGCCGCTGATGAGGCGGGCGAACGGGTTGTCGGAGAGTGGCTTCCCCGTTGCGGCGCCGAACTCGGCGATGTAGAAGGGCTCCAGCTTGGCCGGGACGCCCGGCCATGCGGCTGCGGCGGGTTGCGGTGGGACGGTGGAGGTTTCATCGGTCGGTGATGCTTCCGTGCTGGCGGTGGAGCCCGCCGCCGGTCCGCCCGGAGACAGCACCCGCTCCAGCTCGTCGGCCTTTTCGGCATCGCTGCAGTACGCGGTCACGATGCCGTCCTTGAGCCGGATCAGGCTCGGCGCGGTGATCATGTAGTTCGGCGTACGGCCTTGCTCACCCGCGCGAACGCGGAAGAGCTGCGTGGACTCGCAACCCTCGCAGGGCATGGGCAGGGTCTTGCCCATGGTGTCGAGGATGGAGACCTTGAGCACGCGCTCCTTGCGCGGCTCGGCGAAATGCTCGCGGTAGAGCGCCTGGCAGTTCTCGCAGTCGGGGCGCGAGAAGACCACGATCCAGTCCCCCTTCTCGATGTCGTCCGGCAGGGGGCGCTCGATCGCGAGCGCCAGCTTCTGATCACGGAACGGCTTGCCGATCCACTCGGCCCACTTGGGGAAGTAGGTCACCTCGTACTTGGCAGGCGCCGATGGCCAGGGGCTTCCGATGCCGGTCGCTGGGGCAACGCCCGCCGCGCCGGTGTCGCCGCCTCCGCCCTGATTCGACCCCTGTCCCGAGGTCGACGCGCCGCCACCAACGGCATCGGGGTTCTCCACCGTTGGCTTGACCACGGCGAACACCGCCACCAGACCCACGATCGCCGGCAACCAGAGCGGCACGCGACCGCGGACGGAGTCGGCGCGCACCAGGACGATCGCCGAGGCGAGGAGGATTCCGTCGACCAGGAGCATGACGCTCGCGGGCAGTCCCGCCTCGCCAAAGCAGCCGCAGCTGCCGGTGAGCGCTTCCTTGAGTCCGTCCTTGAGCCCCGCCTGCACCATGGCGATCAGCAGGATGATGCAGAAGAAACCGAGCGTCAGGATCGCGATCTGCCTCGCCCAGCGCGTGAGCAGGATGGCGAGGGCGATGAACACCTCGGCGCCGATGATCGCCCGCAGCGCCCACTCGAAGAACACGCCGGCGTCGATCGAGGTGGCGTTGACGACCGCCATCAGGGTATCGCGGATAGGCGGCGGCAGCAGCAGGGGGTTGAAATCGACCGCCTTCTTGAAAGCGCCGTACCCGATCCACGCGGCGGTACCCACATGCAGCAGCAGCAGGCCGACGGTGTGTGCGGGCGACTTGGGGGTGGGCGCAGTGGTCGGGGTCGTCATGGGCGGTTCATCGGCTTGGGAGGCGGCGATTCTATGGACGGGGACGGATCGGGTTCAGCCACGGGCGGCGCTTTGGCGCATCTGCGGTGGAATCGTCCGCGAACCCTGCTCCGTGCCCGACCGCATCCGTCCCACGCTTGAGCTCCCGCCGGTCTTTGCCGCAGAACTGAACGACCGACTTGGGCGGCGTGTCGCCGCCGCGCAGGGCGCCTCGCGCGCCGCAAGCTGGATTCTCGTCCTCCCCGACCAGCTCAACCTGCTGCTCGGACCGGTCTCCCGGGCCGACAGGCATCGCTCGGGAATCGTGCTCGTGGAGAGCGGGGAGTGGCTCTCGCGCCGCCCGTACCACCGCCAGCGGCTGGCGTGGATCCTGCTCTCGCAGCGCGCCTTCGCCATCGAGGCGGCGGACAGCGGATTCGATGTCCGGGTGATCCGCGGCGACCTTCCCATGGTGGACCTCCTCCGTGGCGTGCTGGCCGAGACGGGCCCGCTGGTCGCCATGGAGCCGGCCGAGCGGGAGATGCGCGCGGAGTTCGCGCCGCTCGTGTCCGAGGGTTCGCTGCGCCTCGAGCCGCACGACGGCTTCATGACGTCGGCCGCGGATCTCGATGCTGCGCGCACATCCGAGGGCTGGCGCATGGACCGCTTCTACCAGCATGTGCGAAAGCGCACGGGCGTGCTCATGGAACGGGGCAAGCCGCTTGGCGGCAAGTACAGCTTCGACGCCGACAACCGCAAGCGCTGGGACGGCTCACCGCCCGCGCCGACGCCACCTGCGTTCCCGGGATCGCTCCTCCGCGAGGAGGTCGAGCGTGAGATCTCGCAGCGATTCGCGTCGCATCCGGGAACGCTTGAGATCTCATCGATTCCCGTCACTGCGGCGGAGATCGAGCGCATGTGGCAGTGGGCGCAGCGGTCCTGCCTCCCGCACTTCGGCCCGTACGAGGACGCGATGAGCCGCAAGAGCCGCGGCGTCTTTCACACCCGTCTCTCGCCGCTCATGAACCTGCACCGCATCCTGCCCGGGCGGGTGGTCGCGGATGCGCTCGCGCTCGACCTGCCGCTCGCCAGCAAGGAGGGGTTCGTGCGGCAGATCCTGGGCTGGCGGGAGTTCGTCTACCAGGTGCACCGCGCGACCGATGGGTTCAGGGCGACCGCTGGCGCCGGCGAGGAGCCCCTTCCTGCACCCGGAGACGGCGGCTTCGCGCGCTGGACAGGCAAGCCATGGAAGCCGAGGTGGGCGTCGCCCGCAGGTATCGACGGCGGCGCGCGTCCGAATCGACTTGGGGCTGATCTCGGCCTTCCACCCGCTTGGTGGGGAAAGCCCAGCGGACTCGCATGCCTCGATCACGTGGTGGGCGATGTGTGGGAGGAGGGTTGGAGCCACCACATCACGCGATTGATGGTGCTCGCCAATCTGGCCACGCTGCTTGGCGTCTCCCCCCGCGAGCTCTGCGACTGGTTCTGGATCGCCTACGTGGACGCGTGGGACTGGGTGGTCGAGCCGAACGTGCTTGCGATGGGTACCTACGGCTTCGACGGGATGACCACGAAGCCGTACGTGAGCGGGTCGGCCTACCTCGAGAAGATGGGGGATTCGTGCGGGGGGTGCGCCTTCACCCCTGGCAGGGACTGCCCGATCGGACCGCTCTACTGGGCGTTCCTCTCCCGCAACGATGCGGCGTTGTGCGACAATCCCCGTATGAAATTGGCGCTTGCAAGTGCGCGTGGTCGGTCCGCAGAGGCGAAGGCGTCCGAGATGGCGCGGTTCGTCGCGGTGCGCGATGTCCTCATTCGCGGTCGGCCGCTGGTTCCGCATGCCGATGTCGGCGATGGACTGTTCTCGCCTCGGGCGCGTGGAGAGGCGCGATGAGCGGGCGCCTTTCGTTCCACCGCGCATCGCGCATCGATGGGTCGGCCGATGAACTCGGCCGATGGCACTTCCGCCCCGGGGCGATCCACCGCCTGATTCCGCCGTGGGAGTCGATCGAGGTCGTGCGCGAGGCAGCGCCGCTTGTCGACGGCGCGCGGGCCGAGATCCGCATCCGCAAGGGGCCTGTCTCCACCATGCTCGTCGCGCTGCACAGCGAGGTCGATCCGCCGAGGCAGTTCGTGGACACGCAGGAGCGTGGCCCGTTCGGCTCCTGGCGGCACGTGCACCGTTTCCTGCCTGCGGAGGGCAGCGAGCATGCGATGCTCGAGGACGCGATCCGCTTCGATCCGCCGCTCGGCGCTCTCGGGCGGCTTCTGGGCGGGCGACTCATGCTGCGGGAGATCGAGCGGCAGTTCGCCTTCCGTCATGCGCGGACCCGCGAGGATCTCCGTCGGCACGCGGAACTCACGTCGCGCTTTGGCGAGCGGCGGTGGCGCGTGGGCGTGACGGGCGCCACGGGACTCGTCGGCCGGCAATGGTGTGCGTTCCTCACCACGGGAGGTCACGAGGTGGTGCGCTTCGTGCGTGGAGCGCCGAGGGACTCGAGCGAACGCCGCTGGAATCCGAGCGATCCCGAGCACGGACTCGATCCGCGGGACGTCGAGGATCTCGACGCCGTGGTGCATCTCGCCGGGGAGCCGATCGCCGCCGGACGCTGGACGGAGGCGCGCAAGCGCTCCATCCGCGACAGCCGCACCCAGGGGACGGCAGCCGTCGCGCGGGCGATCGCGCGGGCGGAGCGCAAGCCTTCGGTGTTCGTCTGCGCAAGTGCCATTGGCTACTACGGCGATCGTGGCGAAAACTGGGTTGACGAGCGGAGTGCGCCGGGCACCGGCTATCTCGCCGATGTCACCACGGCGTGGGAAGACGCCACCGTGGCAGCGCGCAACGCGGGCGTGCGCACGGTGCACCTGCGCGTGGGCATCGTGATTTCCGCTGCCGGAGGCGCGCTGGCCAAGATGCGGCTGCCCTTCGCGCTTGGTGCGGGCGGTCCGATCGGTTCGGGTCGGCAGGGCATGAGCTGGATCGCGCTCGACGACCTCATCGGGGCGCTCGCCTTCTCGATGATGAACCCTGCCATTGCCGGACCGTTGAACGGCGTCGCGCCGCACGCGCTGCCGCAGCGGGGCTTTGCGCGCATCCTCGGGCGCGTGCTTGGGCGCCCGGCCTTCGCGCCGCTGCCCGCGTTCGTCGTGCGCGCGATGTTCGGCGAGATGGGGCAACGACTCCTGCTCGAGGGCGCGTTCGTGCGCCCGTCGGTGCTCGAGGCGCAGGGCTTCCGCTTCGCCTATCCCTCGCTTGAGCAGGCGCTGCGCCTCGAGCTCGGTCGACTGCATGCGGAGGAGGCGGCCCGATGACTGTCCGCACGATCTGGTGGGTGCGTCGCGACCTCCGCCTCGACGACAATCCGACGCTGCTTCGGGCGGCGAAGGCCGACGCGATGGTGGCGGTCTACGTGCACGCGCCCGCGGAGGAGGGGCCGTGGACCATGGGCGGCGCGCAGCGGTGGTGGTTGGCCCGCTCGTTGGCGGCGCATGCCGCCGCGCTCAAGGCGCTTGGGTCGGAGCTCCTGGTGCTCGAGGGCGAGGCCGCATCGACGCTGTCCGATCTCGCGAGGCGGCTGCACGCATCGGAGGTCGTCTGGTCCCGCCGCTTCGAGCCGGCGGCGATCGCGCAGGAGTCTCGCGTCGAGGGCGCCTTGGACGCGGCCGGCGTCCGCTGGAGTTCGTACCTCGCGAACCATCTCGTCGACCCCGATGAGATCGCGACGCAGACGGGCAATCCCTATCAGGTGTACACGCCGTTCAGCAGGAATGTGCGTGCGCGGCCCGCACCAGCCAAGCCGAAGCCCGCACCGGCCGCGCTTCCCCCCGCGACCGGCGCGTTGGACGCGGCGGGGCGGGCTGTCCGCACCATCGCGAACCTCGGGCTCGAGCCCACGCCGGACTGGGCGGCGGGGTTCCGCTCGACATGGACGCCCGGCGAGCAGGGGGCGCAGGCGCGGCTCCAGTCGTTCCGTGGCGCCGCACTGGCCTCGTATCCGACGGGGCGCGATGTGCCCGC
>CAIOCH010000154.1 GCA_903856525.1 uncultured bacterium
CCGAGGCCTTCCGCTTCGAGGGCGCACCGTCGGGCATCAAGTTCGCGCTCGGCGAGAACGTCACGCGCTCGACCTCGCGGTACCCGACCTCGCGCATGGGCGTGGCGACCTATCTCGACGACTCGTTCACCGCCGCGCGCGAGTACCGCGCCGCGCAGAAGGCGTACGCCGCGCTCGACGACGCCGCGCGCGCGCGCACGCTCCCGCCGCGCAAGGACCTCGAGCTCGAGACGCTCGCGGAGATCATCGAGGGCACGCGGCTCGTCCACTGCCACAGCTACCGCCAGGACGAGATCCTCATGCTCCTCCGCACCGCGGAGAAGTTCGGCTTCCGCGTCGCCACGCTGCAGCATGTGCTCGAGGGCTACAAGGTCGCCCCCGAGATCGCCGCGCACGGCGCGGGCGCATCGAGCTTCAGCGACTGGTGGGCCTACAAGATCGAGGTCATGGACGCGATCCCATGGAACGGCGCCATGCTGCACCGTGCCGGCGTGCTCGTGAGCTTCAACAGCGACTCAGACGAACTCGCGCGCCGCATGAACATGGAGGCCGCCAAGGCCGTGCGCTACGGCGGCCTGTCGCCCGAGGAGGCGCTCAAGCTGGTCACCCTCAATCCCGCGCGGCAGCTGCGCATCGACCACCGCGTGGGCTCGCTCGAGAAGGGCAAGGACGCCGACTTCGCCGTGTGGAACGGCGACCCGCTGAGCGCCTTCACCCGCTGCGAGCAGACCTTCGTTGACGGCGTGCGCCGCTACCTGCGCAGCGAGGAGGCGGAGCTGCATCCGCAGGTGATGCGTGCCCGCGCCGAGCTCATCGCCAAGGCCACGACCGCAGCGGATGCGCGCGGCGGACCGGCGGCCGGCGGCGAGGGCGGTGGTGGCGGAGGCCGCGGCATGCGCGGCGGACGCGGCCGCGCACCCACGCTGCTCGAGCGCATGCTCGAGGACCGCGAGAACACCATCTGGCTGCGCATCGCGCGCGGACTCGACCCGATCCCGACCAAGCAGGGCGACTGCGGCTGCGGTGTGCTCTCCAACCCCGCGACTCCCGACAGCGTGCCTGTCGCCGACGCCGTCTCCACCAACTGATCCGCGCACGAAGGAACCACCATGCGCCACACCCTGAACTCCACCATCCTCACCGCCGCCGCGCTGCTGCTCGCGGGCGCCCCCTGCCTCGCGCAGAGCGACATCGTGCCCGCTCGGCCGCAGTCGCGTCCCATCGCCGTCATCAACGCCGTGGTGCACACAGCGACCACGGGCACGGCCGGCTTCGAGAACGGCGTGATCGAGAACGGCGTGATCGAGAACGGTCACGTGCTCTTCGACGGCGGCCGCATCACCTCGGTCGGTCCGGGCATGCCCACGCTGCCCGCCGACTGCGAGGTCATCGACGCCAAGGGCCGCCATCTCGCGCCCGGCTTCTGCGCCTTCCCCACCGCGATCGGTCTCGTCGAGACGCTGCAGGTCGAGGTCACCGACGACCGGGTGGAGGTCGGCGACCTGCGGCCCGAGGTCACGCCCGCCGTGGCCATCAATCCCGACAGCGACCTCATCACCGTGTCGCGTGCCGCAGGCATTCTGCTTTCGGTCAGCGTGCCCGACGGCGGACTCATCTCAGGCAACGCCTCGGCCCTGCGCCTCGACGGCTGGACGCCCGAGGAAATCACCATCGACCCGTCCGTGGGCCTGGTGATGACCTGGCCCATGGTCGAACCCGCGCGCAGCTTTGCTTCGCGCCGCTCGCCCGAGGAACAGAAGCGCCGCGCCATGGAGGAGCTCGCCCGCATCGCGCGCTTCTTCGACGACATGAAGGCGATCCTCGCCGCACGCGCCGCCGATCCGACGGTGGCGCACGACCAGCGCGCCGAGGCGATGCGCGACGTGCTCTCGGGCAAGGACCCCGTGTTCGTGCAGGTGGGCAGCACCGCGCAGATCGAGAGCGCGGTGGCGTGGTGCACCGCGCGCGGCATGCGCTGCGTGATCGTGGGTGGCGACGGCATCGAGCGCGCCATCCCGCTGCTCCAGGCCCACAAGGTCGCGGTCATCCTCAACGGCATCCACCGCATCCCGGGCAATCGCCACGCGCCCACCGACGAGGCGTACACGCTGCCACGCAAGCTCGCCGAGGCGGGCATCGAGTTCTCGATCGCCACGGGCGACGAGCCCGCGCACACCCGCAACCTGCCGCACCACGCCGCCACCGCCGCCGCATTCGGCCTCGACCGCGAGGCCGCGCTGCGCGCCGTCACCGCCACGCCCTGCCGTCTCGCGGGCATCGGCAACCGCTACGGAACCATCGAGACGCTGCGGAGCGCCACGCTCATCCTCACCGAAGGGCATCCGCTCGAGATCACCAGCTCGGTCACCCATGCCTGGATCGACGGCCGCGCCATCGACCTCGACTCGCACCAGAGCCAGATGAAGGCCAAGTACGACGAGAAGATCGACCGCGCGCTCGAAAAGAAGTAGCGGCGCGCGGACCGCTCACCACTTCAGTCGGGCGGTCGACTCGAGCACGCTGCCGTCGGCCGCAAGCACCGTGGCCGTGAGGTCGAGATCCGATCCCCGCGCAGGTTCCATGCTCCACGCCGGCTCGAGGCGCAGCACGAACTGCTCGAGGGTCGCGTCGATGCGGCGCTCCACCTGCCGCTTGGTCACCAGCGGCACATCGAACGCGAGGTACTGCGGCGAACCCGCCGTCTTGAGCACGATGCGCAGGTCACCCGCCACGCGCGCGGGGCGGCCCGACGCGTCGAACGCATCGAGGCGCACATCGATGAGCGTGGGGGCATTGGCCATGCGCTCCACGCGCGACAGCTGCGAGATCACGATGCGCGTGGCGGTGTGCGGGGCCCGCTCGTCGGACGGCACAGCGGGCGACGCGGGGGCGAGCGCCGCGGGGGCCGACGCGTCCTCGTCGGACAGCTCGGTGGCCCGAATGGGCACATTGGTCGTCGGATCCACGGGTGGGGTGATGCACCCCGTCAGCAGCGCCGTGACAGCCATCATCGAGAGGGCTCCCATGATGGGGCGTGCCCCGGCGATCGACCATCTCCCCGGCACGGGCGCGCGGGTTGGCGATCGGTGGTCCACCGAACCACGAATCTCGGATCCACGAGCCACCACCCGGTTCCAATTCGACCACAGGACATGCATTCCCCTAGCGTACGGCGCGGCGCCCACCTGCGTGTCGCTCGGGGACCCCTGTATACTCCCGCTCCCATGCTCGAGACCGACGCCTTCGCCCCCGGTACCCGCGTCCGCGTGACGCAGCAGTTGCCGCAGACCCACACCGTGTGGACCACCACGGTCGAGGGCACCGTGTGCCGCTACCGACAGGCCAAGACGGGCTCGTGGTTCGCCCACGCCAAGGCCGACAAGCTTTGGCTCGACCGGCTGGAGCTCAAGAAGGACGACGGCGAGCTCGTCACGCTCAACCTCGACCGCTACAGCGTCATCGAAGGCGCGTGACCGCTCCCGAGAAGGGGAACCTTGATCAGTGACCGCCCGTGCGCAACGGCGTCTTGCCGATGGTGCACACGGTCATCGCGTCGCGCCAGCAGCCCGTCATCGTGCCACCGATCCAGTCGTTGAGCCGCGGGAGCGACACCGCATCGACCTCCGCCGACAGTTCTCCGAGCGAGCGGCAGCGCCCCAGCCGGTACCAGTCACTGCCCAGTGCCGCCGCCCGCGCGGCCGAGCTCTCGCCCTGCATCACCAGACGGCTCTTCATGCCGATCACCGCGCGGCGGAACTCGCCCTCGTCCACGCCATGCTCGAACCGACCCAGCTCGGTCATCATGGTGTCGAGGGTCTCCTGCGCCCGCTCGGGCGTGCTGCCCGCGTAGAGCGCCACCATGCCGCGGTCGCGGCCGCCCGCATACCCCGCGTTCACCGAGTAGCACAGGCCGCGCTTCTCGCGCACCTCGCTGAACAGCCGACTCGACGTCTCGCCACCCAGGATGTTGGTGGCCAGGCGGCAGAGCAGCGACTCGGGCTCCCGCTCGCTCGGCGCATGCAGACCCACGGCGATGTGCGTCTGGTTGGACTCGTCGGCCTCATGGAGCCATCCGCCCACCGGCGAGCCCGTCGCGCGCACATCCTCGCCCGTGCCATGCCAACCCTTGAGCAGTCCGTCGAGCGTGCGCGCCAGTTCGTCGGCGTCCACCGCGCCGGCGATGGCCAGGATCGATCCCACGGGGCGCGCCCTCGCCATCCAGTCGGCGCGCAGCGCCTCGATGTCCGCACGCTCGAACGCAGCGCGGTTGCCGTAGCCTGAGCGGTTGAAGGGCCGCGGCAGATGCCGCTCGCGCAGGCGAAGCGACACGCGGTGCTGGGGATCATCCTGCAGGCTCTCGAGCGACTGGATCGCCAGCCTTCGCACCGCGTCCAGCGCATCGGCGGGCAGATGCGGCCGCACCACCAGATCCGCGAGCAACGGCAGCGCTTCGCCGATGCGGGACCCGATGGTCGTGGCCGACACGACGGTGTGGATCGCCGCGGGAGTCACGGCGCGCTGCACACCCGCACGGTCGAGGGCATCGCTGAATGCCCGGCTGTCCCTGCCGCCCGCGCCCCGCTGCGAGAGTTCCGCCAGCAGGCTCGACCAACCGTCGCCCGCCTCGCCATCGGGGTCGCTCGCATTTCCCACGGGCACGAGCCAACTCACCGCGGCCGTCCGGACCCCCGCCATCTCCTCCACCAGCAGCGGCATGCCGCAGTCGAGGATGCGAACGCGGATGGGATTCTCACGGGGGGTCGTCACAGGCATCGCGCGGATGCTATCACGCGATCGGGCGGGCTCATCCGGCGCGTCGGGTTCCCGTCGACCATCCAGTGGAAGGCGCCGCCCACAGACCGGCACCCGCACAGACCGCACAGGTCCACCCAACCAACCCCTGCCTCGCCGGCACTGCGGGTTGCAGCAAACCCGCCACACCGTTGCGCCGATGACGCGACAAGCCTGGGTTGCGATCCAGGCGCACCATCCTCGACTCCCGAGGAAGCGACTTACGGAAAGTCTCCATGCGTCCACTCCATGCCGTCATCGATGTCCTTGTGGTCGGATCCGCTGCAGCCGCGCTCGTCACCGCCCTCCACCTCTACGAGTCCAGGCTCGAGGAGCAGTCGGTGGTCGATGCCACCCGCGCCGCGCTCTCCACGATCCGCTCGGAGATGGGCATCCACGCCGCCGTGGGCGATGTCGAGCTCAACGAGTTCGGACACCCCGAGGTGATCGACCCCAGCTGGTTCGGCAGCACCCCCGCCAACAACCTGCTCGCCAACGGCAGTGCTCCGTGGCTCGAGGTCGCCAATCCCGGCGAGTACGACCGCAACCACCCCAACGACCCCACCTTCCGTGGCGGTCGGGGTGCCATGTTCTGGTACAACCCCGCGCGCGGCATCGTTCGGGCCCGCGTGCCCGATCAGACCACCGACGAGGCCACGCTGGCGCTCTACGAGTCGATCAACGGCGAGGGCTGGGAGCAGTAAGGAAGGGCCCGGTGGCAGCGAGCCGCGCGGCCCCTCGGAGGGTCGGGGCTCGGCCTTTCGGGTTCCGCGACCCTTGCGACAACCGAAAAACACCGCCGCCGCCCCGAGTCTCGCGACTTCCGGGGCGGCGGTGCTTTCGTTGCTGGCGGGGCCGGCTCCGACGCCTCTTGGCTTCGGGTACGGCGCCTCCCGCCCCCTGCGACTCACTTCTTCTTGAAGTAGTCGATGTTGATCTGGATGTACTTGCGCCACTCGGCGGGCACGTCGTCCTGTGGAAAAATCGCCTGCACCGGGCACTCGTCCACGCAGAGGCCGCAGTCGATGCAGGTGTCGGGATCGATGTACAGCTGCTGCTGCACGCCGTAGTCGCCTTCCTTCTTGGTCGGGTGGATGCAGTCGACGGGGCACACCTCGACGCACGCGGTGTCCTTCGTTCCGATGCAGGGTTCCGTGATCACATGCGCCATGGCGCGTTGCACTCCGTGAGATTGCAGTGTGGTGGATGCGTTCGCTGGATGCGCGCGTGATGCGCGCGGCGATGCATGCGCGCCCATGCGCGCGGCGCGATGATAGCGGCAGATTCGCGCGGAAAAGAAAGCCTAAAAATGCCGGAGGCCGCCTTCCGGCGGCCTCCAAGCATCGTTCAGAGCGAAGGGCTCACTTGGTCTTCTTGCCGGCCTTCTTGGCGGTCTTCTTGGCAGCCTTCTTCGCGGTCTTCTTTGCGGCCTTCTTCGCGGCCTTCTTCTTTGCAGCCATTGTTGGCATCCTTTGCTGAGTTACGCTCTTGATGTCGGAGTGAGGCAGGTGCCGGCGTAACAGAGCCACTGCCGCATGGTGTTATACACAGATCGGCCACAGAGGAAAAGTGACTTGACAGAAATATGCACTTCGTGATGCATGATGTGCCCGAAGGGTGGTCGGCCGTGTGGGCCGACGACCATGCACCGGCACACCGAGGCGATGGCGCGAACGCATCGACCCGCCGACGCAACGGCATGGACGAACACACGCGAGGCCACTCGAGATGACCACCAGGATCGCCCTCATCGGAGCAACCGGACGCATGGGAATGCGCATCGATGCTCTCGCGCACGCCGACGCCGAGGCGACCATCGCGCTCCGCCTGGGCCGTTCGGCGGTCTGCGCACCCGCGCCCGAGCCCGGCGCGATCGATGTCGTCGTCGACTTCTCCAGCGAGTCGGGCACCCGGGCCGCCATGCAGCTCGCCCAAGGCACGGGGGCGGCGCTGCTCGTGGGAACCACTGGTCTTTCGGCCGAAATCCTGCAGGAACTGACGTCGCTCGCCCGGCGCCAGGCGGTGCTGATCGCGCCCAACACCTCCCTCGGCGTGGCCGTCACCCGCAAGTTGGCACGGTTGGCAGCCGAGCTCCTCGGGCCTGCGGGCTGGAGCGTCGACATCGTGGAGAGCCACCACGACCGCAAGAAGGATGCACCCTCCGGCACTGCCCTCGCGCTCGCCGGTGCACTCGACGCCGGCGGCATGGCCGTTCCGGGCGACCGCATCCACGCCATCAGGGCGGGTGACACCATTGGCGAGCACGAGATCCGCTTTGCGGGTCCCTCGGAGCGGATCCACCTCATGCATCAAGCCGTGTCCCGCGATCTGTTCGCCGCCGGGGCGCTGCGCGCCGCCAAGTGGCTGCACGGCCGACCTGCGGGCAGCTACACGATGGACGAATTGCTCGGCTAGGGACGACTTGCTCGGCGAGGGACGACTTGCTCGGCTAGGAGCGATGTGCTCGGCCAGGCCCGGGACGTGCCCCGAGACGAGACGGCATGCGCATCACGGCGAGGCGACAGCTCCGCTGGCCGCGGATCCGCTGCGCCCAGGCTGACGCCGTCACGCAGCGCGGCGGCGATCGCCTGGTTCGGTGTCGGTGCTGTGGGTCGTGTTGGACGGTGCGTCGGCCCGCTCGCGCCAATCCTCGGCGCGGCCGCCGAGGTTGAGCTCGCTGGGCATGGTCTTTCGGTAACCCAGCTTCCGCACCACCTCCAGCACATCGGTCCAGGTGGGGAACGACTTGCCGTTGGCACGCTTGAAGGCATCGATGGCCACGAGGAACATGAACTGCTCCTTGCTCATCTCGCCTTCCTCGGCGCTCTTCACGAAGTCGCTCAGGCGGCGGCCAGGTCCACGGCGGCGCTCGAGGTTGGTCGGTGACGTGCCCTCGAGGTCGCGGCGATCGAGACCCGAGCGGCGGTCGACCACACTGCCCTCGCGGGGATCGGTGGTCGGGGTGCGGTTGGTGCCGCGGGTGTTGGAGTCGTCTGCCATGGTTCCTCCGGGCTGCCGAATGGGATCGCGGTCGGCGCGTTCACACGCCACCGCTACACTGCGCCATCGGCCACGGGCGAGGGTAACTTCACGGGAACCCGCGAAGTCACCGCCAGTTCGCGTCCGGCCGTCCACACCGCTGGAACGCGGCTCGCAACCGCCCTTTCGGTCGACTTCACGCAGCCCCAGACGCAGTCCCCCACCGTGCCCAACGACACTGAAACCACCTTCCGACCGCTCGGCGCCATCCTGGGATGGGTGTTCCCCGGACTCGGACACATCGCCGCGGGCAATGTCCGCCGCGGCGTCTACGCCATGACGGGCGTACTCGTGCTCTTTCTCGGAGGCATCGTGGTGGGCGGTGTCGACTGCGTTGATCGCACCGAGGACCGTCTCTGGTTCATCGGGCAGGCGGGCTGCGGCCCCATCGCATTCGCGGCCGACTACGCCAACACCGCCTTCCTCAAGTCGGGTGACGCGGCGCCCATGATCAAGATGCCCACTCCCCCGGGCGCTCCTGAGATCGCCGTGAGCAGCTTCAAGGGCCTTGCCCACGCCAACGAGTTCGGAACGCTGTTCGTGTTCCTGGCGGGTCTCCTGAACATCTGCGTGCTGCTCGATGCGGCGGTGCGCGCACCCGCCAGCGATGGCGTCCAGTCCGGCCGCCGCTCGGGCGAGGGAGCGCCGCGATGACCTCGCTCGGAACCATGCTCGCGTGGACTCCCTTCCTGCAACCAGCGCCTGGCGCGCAGCACTGGTGGTGGATGCTCGTGATCCCCATGGCGCTCGGCGTGGCGATGGCCTACAAGGCCATCCGCGTTGCCAGCCTCGCCGACTGGCCCAAGGCGGTCGCCAAGATGACCCTGCAGATCGTCGCCGCGATGCTGGGCATCGCCGTCGGCCTCTACCTGCTCGTGGTGGTATTGCTGCCGATGCTGCCCGCGGAGTGACTCCGCCGCCGCACGGGCATCAGCCGCTGGTCCCAGACGGAGCGGTCCGCCGCGCCAACCTGCGGGCCAATGCCAACGGACCCACCAGCACCGCACCGTAGAACACCGTGTTGAACGCGATGCCCATCCACAGCAGGCGGATCTCCTGTGGCTTGCCGCCTCGCCGACCGGTCGTGGCGCTCTCGACGGCATAGGGCAGGCTGGTGTCGGCGTCGTCGAGTTCCGCGGGCACGGGAAAGCTCTGGTTGGTGGAGGTCACTGTCCACCGCATGGCCACCGTGGGCAGCGGCCAGCCCACCGCCAATGTGCCGATGCGGACGAACTGCGCCACGGGGTAGGGCGGCGGAGGCGGCTCCTCCCAGCCGTGCATCTCACCGTCCCACATGGGGGTCGAGAGCGGTTGATCGTTGAGCATGAGGTTCGACCAGCGCACGCCGAAGACGGCGTCACGGGCGTGCCACCATTCATGCACGCCGCGTCGGACCTGGCGCACGCTGGCGCCCTTCCCGCGGTGCACGAGGTGCATGGGCAGGTAGGTCATGCCCGCCATGGCCACCACGCCCAGCACGAGCGCGATCGACAGGCGGCGGAGCGACACGGACCAGTCCAGTCTCAGCATGTGGCGCATTGTGCGATACTTCAGGCGTGACTGCCTCTCCTGCGAACGCCGCCCCCGCAAGCACCTTCCCCGACACGCTGCATCGCCTGGTGCTGCGCGGCATTGCCGAGATGGGGTTCACTGCGCCCACACCCATCCAGGCGGAGTTCATCCCCGCGGCGCTTGCGTCCGTCGATGGCGCCGATGCACCGCTCGGCCAAGAGCGCATCAGCCGGGATCTCGTGGGCCTCGCCCCCACCGGCACGGGCAAGACGCTCGCCTACGGCATCCCGCTCGCGGATCTCCTCCTGCGCCACAAGCCCGTCGAGACGGGTGGCCGCCGCCGCGATCCGCGTACCCGCCTGCGGGCGCTGGTGCTGGTGCCCACGCGCGAACTCGCGCAGCAGGTGGCCGAGGAGATCCGCAACCTCACCCGCGGTTCGCTCCTGCGGGTGACCGCGCTCTACGGCAAGGTGGCCATCGCCCCGCAGGCCGAGGCGCTCAAGAAGGGCGTCGACATCGCGGTCGCCACGCCGGGCCGCGCGCGCGAGCTGATCGAGGCCGACGCGATGACGCTCGCCCACCTCCTCTACGTGGTGTGCGACGAAGCCGACCGCATGCTCGACATGGGCTTCCTGCCGCAGGTCGACTGGGTACTGTCGCGCGCACCCGAGGGCCGCGCCAAGTGGCTGCTGTCCGCGACGCTGCCGCAGCAGGTCGAGGACCTGGTCCACAAGAAGCTCGACAAGCCGCGCAAGATCGCGGTCGGCACGCGAAACGCGGCCGCTGAGCACCTGGCGCACCGGCGCATGCTGGTCGAGGAGGAGCTCAAGACGCCCGCGCTCCTGTCGCTGCTGGCGGCGGAGAGCCTGCGCCGCGGCATCGTGATCTACTGCGCCAGCCGCCGCCGCACCGGGTGGGTCGCTGGCGCACTGCGACGGCACGAGATCTCCACCGCCGTCGTGCACGGCGACCGCTCGCAGCTGCAGCGCGAGAAGGCACTCGAGAGTTTCGCGCACGGGCGCTGCCGCGTGCTGGTCGCCACCGACGTGGCCGCGCGTGGATTGCACGTGCCGGGAATCAAGCTGGTGGTCAACTACGACGTGCCCGTGTCGCCCGAGGAGTGGATCCACCGCGTGGGCCGCGCCGGCCACGGCGGCGGCGAGGGCTCGAGCGTCACCTTCGTGTCACCCGAGGAGCGCGTGCGCTGGGAGTCGGTGGTGCAGCTCGCGCAGCCCGCATGGGAAGCCGTGTCGGTGCCCGAGGATGTCGGCAGCTTCATGCGCGAGCGCGACAAGGCCCTTCACGAGCGCGCGCAGGCCGAGCAGGCCGAGGTCCTCAAGGCGCTCGAGCTCAAGGAGAAGGCCGAGAAGGAGAAGGCCAAGCGACTCAAGGACGCCGCGCGCAAGCGCAGGATGAAGTCGCAGCGCCACGACTCCAAGCAGCTCCGTGGCACCAAGTCGAACACCCCCGTCCCCAAGGACGCCAAGCGCGGCACCGGCGTCAAGAAGCTCGGGTGAGAGACGTTCCGCGGTCTCCGATTCGCCGCAGTCTCCGCTTCGCCGCGACCGCGCGAGTCACGACCGCGGTTCGCGCAGCGCCATGCGGAACGCGAGCGAGCGGATCTCCCGGCCCTGCCGCAGCAGCATGCGGCGGCGAACAGCGCGCATGCCCGGCACGGTCATGGTGTTCTGCTGGATGCTCGCGAACATCGTGAAGTCGAGCATGGCCGAGCGCATCCAGTCGATGTCCTTCTCGTAGCCGCTGACCGCCAGCGCGCCCGTCTCCTCGATGAAGCGGCGCAGGCGGCGCTGGCTCACGCCGAGCGTCTGGCAGCAGCCGAAGTGGATCACGCGGCCCTGGCAGCGGCCGCGGAGCGCCTCCTCGAGCGCGTCGAGCGACACGCGGGCGCCACGGCGGCGAAGGTCGCCGAACTGCACCTCGCCCTCGATCCCATGGAACGCGAGATAGAGGATGGGGAACTCGTCGTGCCGGCGCTGGGTCCACTTCTTGAGGTAGTAGTCGAGGGCATCGATGGTGACGACGTTGCGGTGCACGAACGGAATGCCAAGCGGCGACCGGCGCAGGAGCTCCAGCATGGGCTCCACGCTCGGCGAGGTCTTGACCTCCGACCAGTCGGTCTCGAGGCAGAAGATGCCACGGACCTTGGTGCGGGCGTGGGGGAGCGTGTAGTCGCGGAGGAGCATGGAGACGTCCTTTGCTTTCCCAAAGCCAGCGTGCATGAGACCCACCTTCGGAAGGGGTTTCCGAAGGTGCTCCATTGTTGCCTGTCGATCGTGGGTGGGCGGCAAAACCGCGGGTTTCCCGCGCGGAATCGCGTCTTCCGCCTCGGTCGATCCGTCGACCGGTCGGTCCCGCGCCCGCCCAACCGCCCTGGCGCGGCGAGAATGCGGTTGGGACCTCGCAGAGCGGCTATCGGCCCGCCGGAGGCTCGTCCGAAAACGCCATGCTCGTCGTTGGCGGCGGCGACTTCACAATCCGTCCACATGGGGACCGCACGAGGGCCAACGGCAGGCGAAACCAGTGAGTCGGCGCGACCCGCAGCCCTCGCCGAAGACCGTATGATCGGACCTTATGGACGATACGACGGTTCTCCCGCGCCCCGAGGCAGCCACCCCCGCGCCCGCCAGTTTCCGCCCCGAATGCAGCACTGCGTTCCAAGTGGTGGCGGCAACCGTGGTTTTTCGCGTGGTGCGCGGAGAGTTATCGATCGGCCTTCCGTTCGCCCCCACCTCGGGCGGCGACCTCGTGCGGGTCGTTCCCACGGCGGCGCCCTCTGTGAACGAAGCCGACGGCGGTCTGGCCTCGGCGGCGCGTGCCGCGGCGGCGCGCGTGGTGGCGGCGCGCGAGATCGTGCGCATCTCCAACGCGGGTGTGCGCGCGATCGCCCCCACCGATGGCGCCCCGGCGCAGCTCGCGGTCGTGTCCTGGGCCATCGCGCGTCCCATCCTGCACTCGGCGGATGCCGCCCAGGCCCTCGAGGCAGACGAGGCGTTCGTACCGCTCTCGGCGCTCGGCGAGCTTGATGCGCCCTCCCGCGCCATCCTCTCATGTGCGTTCGAGTCCTTCCTCGACTCCACGCTTGCCGATGCGCTCACGCGCCGACTGCTGCCGCGCCACATCCTGTTCCGCAAGACCGACGGATTCACCAACCGCAGTCCCTTCGAGACGGCGCTCGGCGCCCCCGCGCAGCCGACCGAACCGGAAATCCCGATCTTCGTCGGCCTGCTTCCCGACCCATTCCCGCTCTCGGCGCTCCGCGAGCTGTACGAACGGCTGCTCGATGCGCCGCTCGACCGCGGCAACTTCCGCCGCCAGTTCCACGAGATCATCGCGCTCGGACCCATCAAGGCGCTGCCGATCTTCGAGCGCGGCGTGCCGCACCGCGCAGGTCAGCTGTTCACCTTCGACAAGCCGTCGTGGGCCAGGTTCGCGTCGAGCTGACGCTGGCGCGCTGCGCGCGCCGATGCGGATGTCGAAAAAGGGCGAAACCCGGCGGCGCGCGCTGAGGAGTTGCGCGGGAGCATGCCTCACCGATTCGGCGCGGATCGGTAGCGTCGAATCGGTCGTCCCGAGGCGCGCACGCATGACGCCGGATGGATGGATCCGACCGCGCGCGCAAGCTCCTATTGCCGCCGGGCTTCGCGGGGACCATGGGGCGCGCGTTGTCGCAAGGTCCCATGGTCACATCGATGTCCGACTGCGGTGATATACGCGCGGTGCTCCACTCGGTTCAGCCGAGGGTTCGGAGTTTCCACCAATTGCTCCGCGAATGGGGTGGAAACCGCACCCCCTCCCGGGAGTCGCGAGCGGCGATCCCCTACCTTCCGCCACATGCAGCCGCTTCTCGCCATCCACGCACGGATCGCCCACATCACGCTGCGCGATCCCACGCGACGCAACGCGCTCGACGCGGCGGCGCTCGGGACCCTGCGCGAGCATCTCGCGGCGGTGGCGACCGACGCATCGGTCGACGTGCTCGTACTCGCCGGCGAAGGGCCCGCATTCTGCGCGGGCTTCGACCTGGCGGCGTGCGCCGAGGAGCCGCGGCGCGTGGAGCCGCTCCTCGCCGGTCTGAGCGCGTGCGTCCAGGTGCTGCGGGCGCTGGATGTTCCCGTGGTCGCCCGCGTGCAGGGCGCGGCCCTCGCGGGCGGATGCGCGCTGCTCACCGGCTGCGACTTCGTGGTGGCCGCGCGCGACGCGCAGCTCGGATATCCCACGCACCGCATCGGCATCTCGCCGGCCATCAGCATTCCCTCGCTCGCCTCGCGCATGGGCGCGGGTGCGCGGGCCCTGCTCATGGGCAACGACATCCTCGACGGCCAGACGGCGCATGCCCGCGGGCTGGTGACGCATGTCGTCGACGCCGAGGGACTCGATGCGGAGGTGGATGCCCTCGTCGCCCGGCTGCTGCAGAAGGGCCCCGCCGCCATGCGCGCCACCAAGCGGTGGATACGCACCGTCGAGGAGCGCGGCGCGGGCGATCTCGGAGCGGTTCCGCCGCGAGACCCTGCCGCGATGGCGCAGGCGCGCGACGCGAGCATGGCGCTTGCATCGGGCGAGGAGTTCGCGACCATGCTGCGTGCATTCTGGGCATCACGCGCCCAGACACGGTGAATCCCGCTTCCCTCGCATGCGATCGCCGCTCGCCAGAATCCACGGAGTCCTCCGCGACATCCGCTACCACTCGCGCCGCGTCGAGCGCAACCGCTTCGACCGCGTGCAGGGCGCTGGCTTCGTGCTGTTCGCCTTCATGGCGCCACTCGTGGTGTGGAGGATGGAGGACCTGCGCGTGCGCGAGTCGCGGGAGACGCTGCAGTGGATCCGCGCGTACGACCCGATCGACGAGTTCGGCCGCAGCGAGGGCGTGCGCGCCATCGAGATCGAGGAGAAGGACAAGGACGGAGCGTGGCCGCGCTCCACGCCGCTCGCCACCGCCGAGGTGATCCAACGGACCACCTGGCGCGGCTGGCCGCTGGTGACCAAGGACACGGTGCATGC
>CAIOCH010000155.1 GCA_903856525.1 uncultured bacterium
ATGGTTATCCCTGACTCCGGGGTACGTAGGAATCTATTCCTCGCCCTTTCGCCACTCGTGTATTGCTACACGCGTTCGACTTGCATGTTTTAGCCATGCCGCCAGCGTTCAATCTGAGCCAGGATCAAACTCTTCAAGAAGTTTTAAGCAGCTTGCGCTGCGTACCGTTGAAGGTTTGCCCCGGCCGAACCAACATTTTTGTTGGCCGGTCGACTCTCGGTTCCAGCCGAGAGTGGTCGATGGCAAATCGACCATAAATTATGAACATCACTACCAGTCGGGTTCAACCCGATCTGACAGCGACCACTGGAATTGATCATTGTCTTTGGCATCACGGAGGATGTTCATTTGCCACCACTGTGTGGTTGGCAATGTTGTGCTTGGGATGACGGCCGTGACCGGCATCCTGCACGAAACATCCTCGCGGCGTTCCAACTGCTGACTTGTCAAAGAAGGCGCGGCTTTCACCGCGTCCCGCAACGGAATCCGTCGCGGGTCGGGAAGTTTAGCGAAACCACCCACAGTGTCAACCCCTTCGGACGCGTCCGCCTCGGTGATTTTGCGAGGTTTTCGCCAGATCCCGTCGGCGCGCCCGAGAACCCGTGGATTTCCGTCGTTTTTCGTCCGAGAAGCCGACGCAGATGAGGCTCCCTTGCCAGTCGATTTGGCTCCCCTCGTGGAATCGCGGTTTTCTCGGACGCCGATCTTTCGCGATCAGAACTTATCCACATTTTGGCGAAGAGAGGCCCGTGATGGTGGGTCCGCCACGGCGCAGGCGGCCATGACGAAGCCAACGGCCCCCTGCTCCGCGAGCGCGGACGCTGCATCGCGCATGGTCCCGCCAGTGGTCCGCACATCGTCCACCACCAGCACCACGCCTTTCGGAACCATCAGGGGGCTGCCGCCTCGGTCGAATCGGCGCCGATTGTCCAGCCGACCCTCACGGCTGCCCCCCGTCTGCCGACGAGCCAGAGGTACCCGCAGGGCGGCGCTGCAGGGAACACCGAGGACCCTCGCCGCCTCGTCGGCGATCGTTCGGGCGTGATCGATGCCGCGCAGCATGCGGCGGAGCCAATGCACGGGCACGGAGACCACCTCATCGGGCTTCGGGATCCTGCCGGTGGCCACGGCGTCGAGGACCTGCAGTCCGAGCTCGCGGCCGAGCGTGACCCCCATGTCACGCCAGGCGCGCTGCTTGATGGCGGGTACCCACTGCGAGAGTGGAGGCGCGTACCTGCCCAGCCGCACGACGCCGTGGATCGGCACGCCTCCGCACGCCATGACCCGGTCCCGGCACTCGGCGCATCCCGCAGCGACATCCTCGAACGGCACGCGGGTGACGCCGCAGCGCCAACATGCGTGGTCGGGGGTCTCGCGCACCCACTCCGCATCGTGCAGGAGCGCCGCAGCACTGGGCATGCGGTAGCCGAACGCCGAAGCGTCCAGCCAGCCGAGGCTGCGTGCGCGCCGCACCACGCGTTCCCGAGCGCGCTGCTCCCGCCGTTCACGGTGCACCGATGCCAAGGCCCGTGCGACCTCCGCCGACTTCCCCGTCCGCCGTGGTTTCATGGCCACCTCCCGCGGCGGAGCCTACCGCGCCGGGCGACCGACCCCTCGATTCCTGCTGCGGAATTCCACAGTTCGCGCGCCGACAAAAACAACGCAGGGCGCCTCGCGGCGCCCTGCGGTCCAGGTCCATGGTCGATGCGTTCAGCGCATCATCTTGCGAAGCACCGTGTTGAGGATGCCGCCATTCCGGTAGTACTCGACCTCCACCGGCGTATCGACGCGGCAGAGGGTCTGGAACTCGGCGGTGCTGCCGTCGGCGCGCTTGGCGACGACCTTGATGTGCTGGCGCGGCTTGAGGTCCGACGGGATGTGCACGTCGAAGGTCTCGTCGCCCTTCAGGCCGAGCGCGTTGCGGTCCTGCCCCGCGAGGAAGGTGAGCGGCATGACGCCCATGCCGACCAGGTTCGAGCGGTGGATGCGCTCGAAGCTCTCGGCGATCACGACCTTGACGCCGAGCAGGAAGGTGCCCTTCGCCGCCCAGTCGCGCGAGGAGCCGTTGCCGTATTCGACGCCGGCGAAGACGACCAGCGGCACCTTCTCCTGCTGATAGCGCATCGCCGCGTCGTAGATCGGCAGCTCTTCCTTCGTCGGATAGTGGATGGTGTAGCCACCCTCGCGCCCG
>CAIOCH010000156.1 GCA_903856525.1 uncultured bacterium
AGCGTGACCCCTGCAGGCGACTGCGGGCGGTTGCCCAGACGCGGACCGAAGACTCCGATAAACACCGAGAAGAGGACGAGCGCAACCGTGGCCGCAATGGCGGGACCACTGGTGTCGCGCCGCACGGACGACTGCGCGCTCCGCTCGACCTCATTGGGCAACTCGGGGTCCTCCATGGTCACGAACGCATCCTACGCGAGCGCGGGCGGATGGCTGCGGCGCGGTCTGTAGGATTCCTCCCATGCCCCTTTCCTCGTCTCCTTCGACGGGCCGCCCGGCGCCCGCGTACATCACCACCCCCATCTATTACGTGAACGACCGCCCGCACATCGGGCACGCGTACACGACCACCCTGTGCGATGTGTGGGCGCGGGCGATGCGCATGGACGGGCGCGATGTGTTCTTCCTCACCGGCACCGACGAGCACGGCGTCAAGGTCGAGAAGAGCGCGAAGGACCGCGGCATCACCCCGCAGGCGCTCGCCGACGAGAATTCGGCCGAGTTCCGCAAGGTCATGGGTCTCTTCGGCCTCACCAACGACGATTTCATCCGCACGACCGAGGCGCGGCATGAATCGCAGGTCAAGCTGTTCGTCGAGAAGCTGCTCAAGTCGGGCGACATCTACCTCGGCGAGTTCGTCGGCTGGTACGACGAGGGCCAGGAGGAGTACGTCACCGAGACCCGCGCCAAGGAGCTCGAGTACAAGTCGCCGATCTCGGGCAAGCCGCTCGTGCGCGCGACGGAGAAGAACTACTACTTCCGCCTGAGCGCGTACCAGCAGAAGCTCGAGGCCTTCTTCGCGGAAAATCCGCGCTTCGTGCGCCCCGAGGGACGTTTCAACGAAGTGCTCGGCCGCCTGCGCGACGGCCTGCAGGATGTGCCCGTCACGCGCACGAACTTCACCTGGGGCATCGGCATGCCGGACGCCCCCGAGCACGTGATCTACGTGTGGATCGACGCGCTCTTCAACTACGCCACCGCGCTGGGGCTCGCCGAGCCGCAGGGCGCGCTCGCGAAGGACCGTGCGCAGTACTGGCCGCCCGAGTACCACGTGATCGGCAAGGAGATCCTCTGGTTCCACGCCGTGATCTGGCCGGCGCTCCTGATGGCGTGCGGCCTCGAGATGCCGAAGTGCGTGTACGCGCACTCCTTCTGGATCTCGAACGGGCAGAAGATGTCGAAGTCGCTCGGCAACTTCATCGACCTGCCGACCATCGAGTCGTACTTCGCGAAGTACGGCCTCGACGCCTGGCGCTGGTACATGGCCACGCAGGGCCCGATCGGCACGCAGGACGCCGACTTCAGCCCCAAGCACTTCCACGAGATCTACACGGCGAACCTGGTGAACACCTTCGCCAACTGCGCCAGCCGCACCAGCTCGATGATCGAGAAGTACTTCGCGGGCGCGATGCCGGAGGCCGACACGGCGACGATGCCGGTGTCGGGCGCCGCCGGCGCGCCGAGCTGGAGCGCGTTCACGCAGCAGACGGGCGAGAAGGTGCTGAAGCACTACGCCGACTTCGAGCTCGCCGAGGCAGCCGACGCCGCGCTCTCGATCGTGCGCGCGGTGGATCTCCTGATCAACGAGACGGCGCCGTTCAAGCTGGCGAAGGACCCGGCGAACATGCCGCGGGTCGCGCAGATCCTCGCGGCGTGCGCCGAGGGCGTGCGCGTGGCGGCGGTGCTGCTGACGCCGATCATGCCCACGAAGTGCGGCGAGGTGCTGGCGGCGTACGGGTCGCCGGTCGATTCGACGGGCGGGATGCTCGCGGCGGCCCGCTGGGGCGGGCTCAAGGCGGGCACGACCATCGCGAAGTGCGCGCCCTTCATGCGCGTCGACGCGCCGACGGCGTGAGTGGGCGATTTTGGTCGATTTTCCAAGCCGGCTGACGGATCCGCGTCCCTGGCGCGGTTTGTCCATTGAAAGGGATACACCACCATGAAGCACCTCCCCGCCGCCATCGCGTCCATCGTCCTCGCCGCCGCATCCGTGCACGCCGCCGCATCCGTCCACGCCGCCGCGCCCGTTCACGCGCAGCAGCAGACCCCGCCCGTACCGACGAGCGCCGCGCCCACCCCGCCGAGCGCGACGGCAACGATCGAGGAGCTCGCGCACATCCGTGCGCGGCTGTTGGCCCTGCAGGAAGCGATCAACCAAAGGGAGGTCCCGCCCGGGGGCCTGACGAGTCTCAACGAAGCCAAAGAAGAGCGGGCGCGCCTCCTCGAGCAGATGCGGCGCTTCTCCGCCCAGACGACACCCGTCACGGTGCGCGTCCCGATCGACCCGAGGCTCGTCGAGGTCTCGAACCGGATGTCGCCCGATTTCGGCCCTGAGCCCATGAAGGGCATGGTGCGCCGCACCTTCATCAACCACTTCGCCGACACGGTCGAAACGGACCTCTCGACACGCGGCTCGCGCGCCGGCATCACCGTCGACCTTCCCGTCGCGATGCTCACGATCATAGGGCCGCAGTGGGAAGTCGAGGAGGCGAAGGCCGCAATGCAGGATGCGCTGCCAGGCTACCTGCAGCGCGTCCTGGAGCTCGAGGCGATCGAGGCGAGCAGCCGGGACTCCCAGCGCTACCTTCGGGAGCGAGAGCAGTTCATCCAACTCGAGCGCTCGACCGTCAACATCGACTGGGAGGGAGGCGCGCTCCGCGACCTCGTGAAGGCCGTGCGGTCGACCGTGGAGTGCAATGTCGTGCTCGCCGAGCCCTCGGTCGGCACGCTCGTCATCCCCGCCCTCTCCGTGAACCGCGTCGCCCCTGACGTGTTCTTCCAGTCGCTGCAGTCGATCCCGCTGGCGGAGGGTCGTCAACTCTCGGTCTCGGTGATCGCACCCGAGCCACGCGCGACGGACGGCAACTCGCCGACCCCGGTCGAGACGCGGCCCGTCATCGTGATCGCCGAGAAGCTCAGCGCGAATCCAATCGACCGGCCGGCCTCGGTAACGCAGCGCATCTTCGACCTCGGCGACTGGCCCGGCGCGGAAGGTGCCGGCATGAAGGCGCTCATCGAGGCCATCGACTTCGCCATGCAGGCGAACGGCACCGCCGAGCAGATGAAGGTGCGCTTCCACGAGCCCTCGCGGATCCTGTTCGCGAAGGGGCCCGCCGACTCGATCCGGCTGGTCGGCGAGATCGTCGACGTCATCCGAAACCAGAAGTGACCACCGATGCGCCCAGCGAATCCGACGACGAGTGGGCCGCGCGCGTCACGCGTGCGGTCCGCTCTGGTTCGCGTGATGCGCTCGCCGAGATCTACGACCGTTGCGCGGACGACATCGTGCGGTTCGTGCGTGCGACCACGCGCCGCGACGAGTCCTTCGCACTCGACTGCCTGCAGGAGATGTTCATGAGGCTCGCCGCGAATCCGCCGATCGTCGATGCACGCGCCGCGCTCGTCGCGTGGATGCGCCTGACCGCGCTCAACATCGCGCGCAACGCGATCGTCGCCGATGCGCGGCGCGCGCGGTGCGAGTCGGCGCACGGGACGGACGGACGCGATGAACGGGCGGACACCGAGCCACTCGCCTCGCTCCTCTCACGGGTCGACGCGGAGGAGGCCGAACTCCTCCGCCTCCGCCACGTCGAGGGCATGCGCATCACCGCCATCGCGCGCATGCTTGGTGCCTCGCCACGCGCGGTCGAGAGCGCACTGCGCCGCATCGTGTCGCGCATCCGCACGGGAGGCGCGTCGTGAGCGCGCCCGTGTCGCCCGACTCCGTCGCATCGCGGCGATCCGCGATCCTCACCGCCGCAGCGGGCGAGATGGCGCGCGCCCGGACGCGTCGCATCCGCCGAGCACGCACGGCAACAGCGCTGGCCCTGATCGCGCTCGGCGCAGCCGTTGCGGTCGTTCTGCAGCGTGCCGTGCCGACATCCACGGATCATCCCCACACCGCGCACCGACACGCGATCGACTTCCAGGTCACCGGCACAACGGCGGTGGCGATCGACTACGCAACCGTCGGATACGCCCCGTCCACCCTCGACTTCGCGATCGTCCAGTCGACCGACGCCCCCGTGCTCGACACGCTCACCGACGCCGAGGCCGAGCAGGCACTCGCAGAAGCCGGCTACTGCGTGAAGATCTTCCGCGTGCAGGACAACCCGATGCTGGTCGACTGCAGCACGGGCGCGCGAGCCGTCCTCGGCCCGCAACTGCCGATCGCTCGCTAGCGATTCCTGCGCTGCCTCGCCTCGCGCAGCAGCTCCCACGCGCTCGCCGGATCGAGATCGCCGTGGTAGCGACCGGGCACCTCGATCCCGTAGTCCCGATTGATCCGGACGAGCTCTCGCCGGATCTCGTCCGCCACGCAGCAGTCGCCCGCGTCGATGGTGCTCCCTGTCGCGGGCCTCGCGGAGAGCATGTTCTCCGCCGTCGGCCACAGCGCGGCCCCGCGCCCGCGCGCACGGCCGATCA
>CAIOCH010000157.1 GCA_903856525.1 uncultured bacterium
GCCACGGGCACCGAGAGCCACCCACGGAAGCGCGCGCCCACGTTGTCGGCGCGACCGCTGGTCGCGAACGTGTTGAAGGTGAGCGAGAAGTTGACCTGCGGCACCGTTCCCAGCGCGTACGGTGTCCGCGCGTCGAAGTCGGGGATGGCGGTCTCGGACCCGATGGCGTAGTACGACACATCCAGCTGGCTGGTGGCGCCCACGGGATTCTCCGGCGCGCGCAATCGGTCGACCGCCAGCACCACGGTGGCGCCCGCGGTCTGTCCGCTGGCATCGATGAGGGTGTAGGCGAAACTGTCGGTGCCGCGCGTGGCGCCGCCCGGTGCGCTGTAGAGGAGTTCATCGCGCCCACCCGCGCCCGTTCCCACGCTGCGCGTGACCGTGGCTCCGCGCGCCGTCACTGCATCGAACGACGCGATGGCGATCGACTCGCAGTTGAATGGCTCGTCGTTCTCCAGCACATCGATCCGCAGCGGGACGCCGGCGAACGCGTCGACGGTGTCGGTGGCGGCGATCGGCGCGCGCGCGCCGCCGGAATAGTTGCAGGCGATCGACGAGAGGTAGGCCTCGGCCGCCGCGATGTTGGTCGGATGGAACTCCAGGCGGATGTTCGTGAGACCACCCGCGCAGAGGTGGCAGTACGACATGATGGTTCCCGTATCCTGGTTGGCCACCGTGCAGTCCTGCGGCGACAGCCCGCAGCCATCGAGCGGCGGCTGCATCTCGTGGGTGTGCTCCATGCCGAAGTTGTGGCCGATCTCATGCGCCACCACGAAGATGTCCCAGTTCTGCGGCGAGTTGTTCACCAGCGGCGTCGGGAACGCGCCCGCGAGGTTCGCCGACAACCCGTAGCCGCTGCTGTTGCAGAGCCCGGGGAGATAGGCGATGCCGCCGCCGAGCCCCCGCCCGGACAGCATGTGCACGAGCTCGCGCTGAACCGCACCGCCCTGGGTGATCCAGTTCGAACGGAACTGCAGAAGCTGGTTGAGGGTGTCGGCCTGGTTCCACGGGTCGTCGCTGTCCGGCCAGAGCCGCAGGTAGGTGGCCGCGAGCCGTGCCGAGAGATCGCGCGAATAGATGGTGGTGAGCGCTGCGGAAAGCGTGGCGACATACGCGGTGCACGCCTCCACATCGCCGCCCATCAGCTGGTAGAACTCGTGGTCGGTGTCGAAGGCGAGGCGGATCTGGCGGCAGGTTCCGCCCGCCACGCCTCCGTCGGCGCCACCATTCCCATCGGGATCCGCAAGGCCCGCTGGCAAGCCGTCGTCCAGCGCCGCGCCATCGCGGCCGCAGGTCCATGCAGGGGTCTCGATGAGCCCGGCCGGCATCGCGGCCAGGTCGTACGAGACGGTCGGAAGACCGCGCCCGGTGGGGCCGCTGGAGATGATGTAGGTCGATCCGTTCCACTCGACGAACCCGAAGGTTCCCGCATCGCTCGCCGCGAGGAACGCCCGCGATTCCGGCGCGCCGACCACGGCGCCGTGCAGGAACACGCCACGGGTGCGCAGCGGGCGCTGCAGCGTCTCCACGCGGGCACCGATCCGCTCCGGCTTGTTGCGGTACTCGAGCACCGCATCCGCCGCAAAGGGCTCGATCGGCGACAGCGCCAGCGTGACCTCCACGCCGGGTCCGAGCGGCACGCCATGGAGCGCGCCGCCTCCGAGCGCCGCGAACCGTTCGAGGCCCGCGCGGTCCACCTCGACGACCGAGGTCGCCCCCCTCGCCGCACGAGGAATCGACCGCACATCCGCACTGCGGCGCAGGAACTGCGCGGGCACTGGGACAGGCTGGACGACCGACTGCACCGACCGCCTGATACGGACAGGAGTGACGGGAGCCATCAGAGGACCCAGCGAAGCGTGGGCAAGGAGAATCGTGGCAAGCATGGGACAACTCGGTAGGACGCGATGGACCGAACCCGCTCCATCTTCGACCGTCAACCCGCAACAGCGCGAAATCTCTCGCCCCGGATGCGGCCGCGATGCCCAGCACCGTTCCATAACCCGACGACGCCGCGCTCAATCGGTTGGGTCTGTGCGGCGTGTTCCGACTGTGGCGGCAGTCCGCCCTCCAACCGCATCGCGGGCACATCCCAACTCGACCACAGGCCGCACTTTCGTGTATGCTTCTCGCCCCCTGCCACCCTAGCTCAGCGGTAGAGCAGCGCTTTCGTAAAGCGCAGGTCGTGGGTTCAAATCCCATGGGTGGCTTTCGGTCGGCGGTGGAAGGTGGCGCACGCCCTACGGCTGGCCGCCCTCGAATCGCCCAGGCCGAGGCCTGATCCGCTGCGCCCCGCCGCAAGCCACATTCGAGTCCCGACTCCGGCTGTGACGTCCGTCTTCGGCCGAATGCCGCTTGGCGCTGTCTGCGCGCGGCCGCCATGCGACACACGCAGAGGCCCGCGTGCGCTCCCCGAAACGACACCGACCGCAGCGATCGCTGCGGCCGGTGGTCTGATGTCCTGTTGATCTCGCCAGACGGCGGGGATCACTTGCCCGTGATCAGCTTGACCGCCTCGGCACTGCCCGCGTCGAGCGAGCCGTGCAGACGACCAGCCGCATCGGCGAGGTTGCCCTCCGAAGCGGCGATCAGGTCGCGCAGCGCCGCCAGCTGACGCTGGTCGGCCTTGCCGCCCGTGCTGCGCGCGGCCTGGGCCGCATAGTCGCAGAGCGCGATCTGCTCGTCGCCTCCCGAGGAGAGCGCCGCATCGACCAGCGCGCGCTGAGCCGCGGTCGAACCGGAGAGCGCGAGCACCTCGGCCACAGCCAGGCGCAGGTCGCCCGTCTTGGTGGCGAGTGCATTGAGGAGAGCAGGCTCGGCATCGGCGATCGCGAAGACCTTGCTGCCACGCAGCGCGATGTGCTTGAGCGCCGCAGCGGCATCCATCGCGTACTGGCCGAGTTCATCCGCCTCCATCGCCGTGCCGCTCATGGCAGTCATGGCGGCGCCTGCGGCGCTGCGCAGCGAATCCGACGACGCGCCTGCGGTCCAGACCGCGAATCCACCGTCGCCATCGAAGGCCTTGCGGAGCGCGGGTTCATCGGACGCGGACACCACGGCGAGCACGGGACTCGCAGCGGTGATGCCGTTGGTGCGCACGCGTGCGAGCGATGCGGTCATCTCCTCGACGGAGCCACACAGCACCACCATGTCGATGCCCTGCGACTTGACCACGTCGGTCTCGATGTCGGCAAAGCTCGAACCCTGCGCGAGCGCAGCGACACCTGCGGCGCCGAGGTCGTTGGCGATGGACTGGCGGTCGGAGGCGGAGCCACCGAGCACCGCAGCCCGCGCCTTGCCCTCATCGGCCACGGCGGCAGCGAGCACGGGCACCACGCGGAAGTCGGCCGCGAAGCTCTGGGTCGGATTCGAGTACGCGAGCGCCAGCGCTGCATCGAGCCGCACGCGGCGCTCGCCATAGCGGAGCGCATCGACCATGGGGATGCGACCACCGGTCGAGACCAGCGCGTTACCCGACGCGGTCTGCGAGAGCACGGCGATGGCATCGCGGATCAGCGACACGTCCTTCGAGTCGATCGCGAGCGAGAGCACCTCGGAGCAGATCGAGGCGCCAGAGGCGGTCGCGAAGAACTGCGGGCTGTAGCGATCCGACTTGGCGTCGGAGCCGAGCGTGTTCTCCTGGCGGAGGTCTGCGGCGACGTAGATCGCGAGCGCCGAGGTGTTGCCCGCATCGATGGCGAGGGCACGGCGCGCGAGGATCTTGGCCATCTCGTCGCAGTAGACGCCGGTAGCGACCTCGTTGGCGGTCAGCATGCCGAAGCCCGAGGCATCGTCGTGCGACCAGATGTTGTTGACCGCATCCGCGGCGTACGGAACCAGGGACGACTCGCGGTCGAAGTAGTTGCGGGCGAGCTGCGTGTACTGCGCCGACACGTCGCGGCTCGTGCCACCGAGCTGCACGAAGGCAGCCTCGCAGGCGGCCTTCACTTCGGCGGTGGACGACGCACGCGAGCCGAGGTCGACGATGTAGGGCAGCGCCGTCGGCCACGCGATCTCGGCCAGCACGCCCACGACCTTGCGCTGCGAAGCGGGATCGAGCGCGTTGAGCGCCATGCCGAGCGGGGCCACCGCATGACGGCGGAGGGCAATGAGATTCTTGGTCGCGGTCAGCTCGGCCGAGGGATCCTTGGCATCAACGAGCATCTTGAGGAGCTGCGGCACGGCGTACTCGCCTGCGGCGAGAAGACGCTCCTCGCCGAGGCGCTGCTGGCGCATCGACTTGCCGAGCATGGAGATCGCATCGGAGATGCGCTTGGGATCGCGCGCGAGCGCCTTGCGGCCGGCCTCGACGCGGTTCTCGAGGCGGGTGGCGAGATCCGAGACACCTTCCATGGCGCGGCTGCGCGAGAGGGCCTTCGCAAGACGCTCACCCATGTCGCCGCCATCGACGGCCTCCGCAAGATCGGCGTCGGAAACCGACGCACCGAGCGCGGACTCGACCGCCGCCTGCGCGAGATCAGCCTTGCCGATCAGCACGTAGTGGATGAAGTCACCGATGCTCTTCGACACCGCCGACAGGTCCTTCTGCGCGGCAGCCGCATCGGCGCCATCCTGGGCGGGAGCGCCCGCGAGCACGGTCGGGGCGGCCGACAGCACGGCGGTGGCGACGAGCATCGCCGACAGCGGAACGCGGACGCGGGAAACGACGGACGCAGGCGAGAACGACACGGACATCGAGATCTCCTGAATGGAGCGGAAGCGGAACGATCACCCCGCCGCAGACCTCGGGGAACGAGGTCGGTGCGCGGGTCGGGCAATGTATCGGTTTTATGCGGAACCCGTCAACCGCTGGCCACCGTATACTCGCCCCCGCCTAGGCGCCCGAAGAGGATCTTCGGGGCTCCCGCGCGGATTGCCGCGCTGGAGTCAGGGAAGGCGGTGAAAATCCGCCGCGGTCGCGCCGCCGTGACAGGTTGGAGTCGAGGAGAAACCGCGGCGATGCCGCGCTTCACCCGAAGTCCATGCAAGACGGCCCGCAAGGGCAGCCACTGGTGACCATGCACGGTCGCCGGGAAGGTGTCTGGCATCGCCCCGCCGCTCAAGCTCGCTTGACGCAGCGCCGGCACCTGAAGTCGGAAGACCTGCCTAGGCACCATCGGCACCGGTTTCGGTGCCGCTGCGCGCTCCCGGACGGAGCGCACGTCACCCCGGGCGCGAGCTCCCGGAGGAGTGTGTGATGCGCATGACGCGCTGTGTCTCCGTTGTCTCCGTCATCGCCCCAGTGCAGACCCCGCTGCGGCCCCCACTGCAGTGCCGCATCTCCGTCCTGATCGGGGGTGTGATCGCCGCGGGCGCGCTCGTGCACGAGGCATCGGGCCAGTCGACCCCCTTCGCCTCGGCGGTGGTGCACTACGCGGCCGGATCGGGCGCCGCAACCGGATTCACCAACCCCTCGGCAGCGCTCGGTGCCCCGGAACGCTTCACCGGAGAGGGACTCATCCCCGGATGCGTGACTCCGTTCCAGCCCGCCTTCCGGCCCGATGAGATCGTGTCGATCGGCGCAGGCGGCTCGCTCACGGTTCGCTTCGCGCAGGATGTGACCGATGACCCGCGCAATCCGTTCGGCATCGACCTGCTCGTCTTCGGAAACGCGTTCTTCACCGACGGTGGCGCGGGAAGCGGCGTGGTGGCGGGACTCGCCGCGGAGGGCGGCCGCATCCTCGTGAGCGCCGACGGGCTCGCCTGGTCGACAGTGCGTGGAGTGGACGCGGATGGGCTCTTCCCAACGCTCGGGTTCCTCGACGTGGGTCCCTATGCCACGACGCCTGGACGCATGCCCAGTGACTTCCTCCGCCCAGTCGATCCGGCGAAGTCGTTCTCCACGCTTGCAGGACTCGACTACGCCGGACTGCTCGCTGCCTACGACGGCTCGGGCGGTGGCGCGGGGATCGACCTCGCCTGGGTTGGCCTCGACGCGATCCGCTACGTGCGCATCGACGGACCGATCGCGAGCGGACTCTCGCCCGAGATCGATGCGTTCGCCGATGTGGCGCCCGTCGCGCCGAGCGCGGACGTCGACGGCGATGGCACCGTGGGCCCCGCCGATCTCGCGGCACTGCTCGCGGCATGGGGATCGGTCGACGCCCTGCTCGACCTCGACGGCAACGGCACGGTCGGCTCGGGCGACCTCGCGGCGGTGCTCTCCGCATGGAGCGGGGCATGACGGCCCGCACCGCCCGCGTTCGCGGATTCACGCTGGTCGAAGCGCTCACGGTCACCGCCGTGATCTCCATCATCATCGCCATCATCGTGCCCACGGTCGCCACCCTGCGCGGATCGGCGCGCAGCGCGCGCTGCCAGTCGAACCTGCGGCAACTCGGCGTGGCTGCCAACGCCTACGCCATGCAGAACCGCGACCGATACCCCGCGGCGATCCTGTACGAACTCACCCCGGCGGGACTCGTGACCAAGGCATGGGACTTCGAGCACGGCCCTGGCGGCGGCGTGCGGCCGGGAACGCTCGCGTCGTTCCTCTCCAATCCCACCGAAGTGCAGCAGTGCCCCGACTTCCACGGGTCTTCCACCTTTGGAGACGAGCCCTACACGGGCTACAACTACAACACCAGCTACATCGGCGCGGAGGGCCGCTTTCCGGAGCTTGGCAGCGATGGCCGATGGCGCGATGGGTGGCAGGTTGCGCGCCAGGGTCTGCCGACGGCGCAGCACCGCCGCACCACCACGACCGCGCTCTTCGGCGAGGGTGGCTGGCGTGGCGGCGCGAACAAGTTCATGCGTGCGCCGTCCAACTCGGTCGAGAACGACCTCTACACCATCCACGCGGGCGCGCAGGCGTTCCGCCACCAGGGATGCACCCATGTCTGCTACCTCGACGGACACGTCGCTGGGGTATGCGCCTGCCATGAAAGTCCGCACTCGACCGCAGACCTCCTCGGCGGTGTCACGGGATTTCCGCAGAACGGTTTCCTCGCCGAGGATGACACGCCGTACGATCCGCGCTGAATGGCTCGGGACATCTGCATCGACCGTTGCATCTGCTACGACCGTACGTTCGCGGAGCTCAAGTCCGCGGCCGCCGTGGAGTCGCTGCAGCTGGACGAGATCTCCAAGCGCTTCGGCTGTGGGAGCTGCTGCGGTGTCTGCCGCCCCTACATCGAGCGCATGCTCGAGACGGGTGAGACGGTGTTCCACCAGATCATCCTGCCGCGGTAGGAACATCCACAGCGCCACGGCGCGTGACTGTCCGGCGGCGCGCGCCGAGCGCGTACGGCGTGTCGCGATGCACCGCCACAGGACGATGCGAGGGGTCGGTGGTTCAGCTGCGCCCGAAGCGCCGCTCGAGTTCCGATCGCGCGATGCGGATCGATGTCGGGCGGCCGTGCGGACACGAGGTCGAGCGCTCGACGGTCTCGCGCATGCGCAGCAGGTCGCGGATCTCCGCGGCCGACAGCGCGTCGCCTGCCTTCACCGCAGCCTTGCAGCTCATCATGTCGACGATCTCGTGCAGCGCCGACTCGAGTGACAGCAGCGAGCCGTGCTCGACGGCCCGTTCGAGCAGGTCGCCCACGAAGGCGCCCGCGTCGGCATTGCGCGAATGGAGCAGCGTCGGGACCGACTCGACGGCGATGGAGCGCGGCCCGAACGGCCTCGCCGCGATGCCGAGGCGCGCGAGCAGCGGCTCGATGTCGGCGAGGATCTCCA
>CAIOCH010000158.1 GCA_903856525.1 uncultured bacterium
GGTGTGATCCGTGTCTCAGGTCGCGCCATGTGCGCCCCCCCCACAAGCGATCACGGTGCCGAACGGGGGACGGAAGCTCCGCAGATCCGCATCGGGAACCAGCCAGATCGTTGGTACCGAAGGCTGTTCTGTAGGAAGTGGACCACAGCCGTCGGTCGCGACCACGATGCCCGCGAAGTTCTCCCCGTGCTTCATCCGCTCGGCCGCGTACGCGAACGGAGCGCGCAGGTCGGTACCGCCGCGCCCGGGCATCTCGATCGCGCCGCGCGGGATGGGGTCCTGATGCTCGTCGAAGAACGCCGTGCGTTGGATCTGCGTGTCGAAGTGGGCCACGACCAGCGCGCATCCGGTGGCCTGGCGCAACTGATCGATCTGGTCGGTGATCTGTCCGAGCACGGGCAGGCTCATGGATCCGGAGGTGTCGATCGCGAAGAGGATCCTGCCGACGCCCTTGCGTGCGACCGATGGCAGGTACACGCCACGCCAGAGGTGTCGCTTGGAGAACGGAAAGGTCTGGTAGTCGGTGGGAATCAGCCCGCCGAGCCGCTCCGCGAAGAGCCGTTCCCACGGAACCGCGCGGGTGCGCGCGCGCTGGGCGACCTCGGCCCACCGGCCAGCGGACTTTCCTGCAGTCTTGCCGACTTCGGCGAGGGCCCCGGCGATCTCTCGCATGATCAGCGCGCGATCCAGGGCTGAGCAGGCCACGTCGGCGCCGATGGCGGGTTCGTAGTCGTAGTCATGCCCAGTGGCCCGCGCGTCGCCCTCGAACGCCGAGGGAGGAACTGCGCGATTCGGCTCGCCCGCGGTCGCTTTGGACTGACTTGCGGGCGGCTGCTGAAACAGGTGATCGTAGATCTGCTCGCAGGAGAGATTGCCGAGCTGCTGGACGAGCAGGTGAAATCCAGTCGAGTGCGAAGGACGCGGGTCGTAGTCGAGGTAGTTGAGCGCCTCTGGCGACAGCAGGGGGTCCAGCAGCGAGGCGGTGGCGATGTCGATCGACAGATCCCAGACGACGCGATCGCGGCCCCCACATCGCTCGATGTGCTCGAACAGCAGATGGAGCATGTTGTGCGCGTAGGCGTACATGATCCAGGCATCGTGCTTGAGGCGGAGCGCCTGGGACACGACGATGGCGCCCCGCGCGGCACCAATGCCCATCGGCAAGCGATCGGAGTGGACCTGGACCACCGGAATCCGCATCACGGCTGCCGCGAGAGACGGCTGGTCGAGCAACAGCCGCGTGCGCGCGCGCTCCACCGCCCGGGCGACCTCGATGTCCTCGATGCGCACGAGTGATGTATCCGCAATCGCCGTCCCTGCGCCGTGTGAGTGATTCGCCGTCATGACGACACCCCGGCCGATCCGGTCGGCCTCCGCGGCGCGGACATGCCGACCAGCACATCCGCGTGCCGACTGGCGAACGCCGTCACACTCGGCTCAAACGCGAGCATCGGGTCGACGCGCAGCACATCGCGGGCGAGCCGGATGGCCCATTCGGCTGGCAGCCTCGCGAACAGCGCGGACAGCGCCGCGCGCACCTTCGGCTCCTGCACGCGCTGCGCGACATGCTTCACGAGCACCCAGAGATCGCCCGGGCTCCCCGGGAGCGTGGCCACCTCGGGGTCGCAGAGGATGCGCTCGATCGCCTCGGTCGACAAGGATCGCCGCGCATGCTCGAGGAACTCGATCGCCGCCCCCTTGCCGATGCAGCCCTGGTAGACCTCGAGCGATCCGGTCTCGGTCCCAATCACCTTGTACGCATCGCTCAGCATGTGCCACGAACGCGGCGTCGCGAACGCGATGCCGTCGGTCTCGCTCGCCTTGGGCGCGAGCAGTTCGCGCCGCACCCCGAGGAACGAAACCACCGTGGGAGCGACCCCCGCAGGCCCCGCCCACTCCGCCCAGTCGTCGAAGTGGGGCTCGAAGTCGATGTGTGCGAACCGGTTCGCGAGCGCGGACGGCATGCGGTACACGACCGACCGATCCTCGGCGCGGTTGCCCGCCGCGATGATGGCCCAGCCCGGAGGCAGTTCGTACTCGCCCACGCGACGATCGAGCACAAGCTGATAGAGGCTGGCCTGGACAAGCGGCGGCGCCGCGTTGAGCTCATCGAAGAACAGGATTCCCGGCGGGTCACCCTCCGACGGGAGAAACGAGGGAGGAGCCCACACCGCGCGACCGTCGACGACCGCGGGGATCCCGCGCAGATCGGTCGGATCGAGCAGGGGGGCTCGGATGTCGATGACCGGACGCCGGAGGTCCGACCCCAGCGCGCGAACGACGGCACTTTTGCCAACGCCTGGCGCGCCCCAGATGAAGGCGGGGCGGTCGACCTGCATGAGCAGCTTGAGAACCTGCGTGACTCGGCTGGATCGCATCGTCTTTTCCTGTATGAACTTCCGTCGTCTCGGCTGTCGCTGTGGCCGTCGCTGTGGCCGTCGTTGCGGCTTCGGGACCTCGTTGCCTGCACTTCAGCGCCGCCCGATTCTTCGCATCAACCCGGCCCCGTCCCTCACGCTCATCGAACGCCGTCCACAGGCGTTTCCGCGAGACGAGATGAAACACTCGCGCGAAAAACCAGTTGGTCGCTTGCCATCTCTTCACACCAAAACAGAACCTTGCAGTGTCCCCAATATAGCACAGGCTCGGCACTCGCCAAGTCCCTGCCGTCCATTGTCAACAGATTGCGGCGCGCCTTTGTCGGTCAGTCCCGCTTGATGACCTTCGGCCCCGCCCCCGCGGTCTTCTCGTAGGTGCCGTCGCCCACCTTCTGGTACTTGGTGAAGCCCAGCCGGTCCAGGTTCGAGTCCGACACCTTGCGCTTGTCCGACGCATCGGAGTGCTGGCCGTTCACCATGGGCGCCTGCGGAACGCGTTGCACGGGCGCACCCGTCTCGGGGTGTTCGGTGAGCGGTGCATCGCTCATCTTCTGCACCACCTCGAAGTGCTCCCCGAGGGATCCGTCCTTGTTCACGACTGCGTACACGTACGTGGGCATGCGCGCATGGTAGAACGCCCGTCCGAGACGCGCGACATGCCCGAGCCGAAACCCGACCACTCCGCCGCGGCGGACCGCATCCAGGAGTTGCGCGAGCTGCTCGCCCGCGCCAACACGGCCTACTACGTCGATGCTGCGCCGTTCATGAGCGACCAGGAGTTCGACGGGCTCCTCGCCGAACTCGCGGCGCTGGAGTCGGACCACCCCGCGTGCTTCGATCCCAACTCGCCCACCCAGCGCGTGGGCGGTCGTCCGCTCGAGGGCGAGTTCGAGACCCGCACGCACCGCGTGCCCATGAAGTCGGTCGACAACACCTACTCGGTCGACGACTTCCGCGCCTGGTACCAGCGCTGCGCCGATGCCCTCGGTCACGCAGGCGACGCCCTTTTCGCGCAAGGACCCGCGCTCTGGGCGGATCCCAAGGTCGATGGTCTCGCCATCTCCCTCCGCTACGAACGCGGCGAACTCGTCGAGGCGCTCACCCGCGGCGACGGCGAGAAGGGCGATCTCGTCACCAACAATGTCCGTGCCATCCGTGCGATCCCGCTCAAGCTGCGCACGCCCGTCGATCCGCGCTGGGGCGGCATCGTCCCCGCGGTGCTCGAGGTGCGCGGCGAGATCTTCATGCCCATCCGCGAGTTCGAACGCATCAACGCCGAGCGCGAGCGGCACGGCGAGGAGCTCTTCGCCAACGCCCGCAACTCCTGCGTCGGCACGCTCAAGAACAAGGATCCCAAGGTGGTCGCCTCGCGGCGGCTCTCGTTCGTGGCCCATGGCCGCGGCGATGGCGAGGGGCTGCCCGCCCTCACATCGCACTCGGAGTTCGTGGCGTACCTCAAGGCCGTCGGCGTTCCGGTGTCCGACCTCGGCGCGCGCCATGACTCGGTCGGTGGTGCCGCGCGTGCCATCGAGGAGTTCGCGCACCGTCGCGACTCGCTCGACTGCGCCGTCGACGGCATGGTCGTGCGCATCGACCGCTTCGACGAGCAGGAGCGGCTCGGCTCCACCGCCAAGAGCCCCCGCTGGGCCGTGGCGTACAAGTACCCCGCCGAGCAGAAGGAGACGGTGCTCGAGAAGGTCGAGTGGCAGGTGGGCAAGGGCGGCACGATCACGCCGCGCGCCACCATGCGGGCGGTGCAGGTCGCGGGCACCACCGTCAAGCATGCGACGCTCCACAACATCGAGGAGATCCAGCGCCGCGACCTCCGGATCGGCGACCATGTCATCGTCGAGAAGGCGGGCGAGATCATCCCCCAGGTGGTGCGCGCGGTGGTCGACAAGCGCACGGGCGCCGAGCAGCCGATCGAGCCGCCCGCGGCATGCCCCGCCTGCGGTGCAGCGGTCGAGCGCGAGGGCCCCAAGCTCTACTGCGCGAATCCCTCGTGCTCCGCCCGCTTCCGCGAGCGCCTCAAGTGGTTCGTCGGGCGCGACCAGATGAACATCGACGGCCTCGGCGACGACCTCATCGACGACCTCATCGACGAAGGCCAGGTGCGCGAGTTCGCCGATGTCTTCCGATTCGCCCCGCTCCAGCTGAACCGCGCGCTCATGGTCTCGCGCGCGCGAAAGCGCGCACAGAAGGAAGGCGCGGATGTCGAGCAGAAGATCGCCGAAGCCATCGCCCGCGCCGAGAAACAGGGGGTGGGCGACCAGGCGCAGGGCATCCTCGACGCCGCCGCCGACGCGGCGCGCAACCGCGGATTGACCCGTGTCCTCGCCGGCCTTGGCATCAAGCATGTCGGTGCGAGCGCCGCCAAGACCATCGCCCGCAGCTTCCGCTCCGCCGAGGAACTGCTGGCGGCCACCGAAGCGCAGCTCGCCGAACTCCCCGACTTCGGCGAGGTGACCGCGCGCTCCGTCGCGGCATGGCTCGCTTCCGACGAGGCCAAGCGCGTGTTCGCCGGCCTCGCGAGCGCGGGCGTGGACCTCACCAGCCGCGAGCCAAGGCCGGTCGATGCCGGGACCAATGCGTTCGCCGGACGGACGTTCGTCGTCACCGGCACGCTGGAGCACTTCGGCCGCACCGAGGTCACCGAGATCCTCGAGCGCGCCGGCGCCAAGGTCGCGGGCAGCGTGTCGAAGAAGACCTCCGTGGTCGTCGCGGGCGCCGAGGCCGGCAGCAAGCTCGCCAAGGCACAGGAGCTCGGCATCGAGGTGTGGGACGAATCGCGTCTCGCCACCGAACTCGCGGCCGCGGGACTCAAGTAGACTGCGCCCCCCGTGTCACAGGTCCTCCTCGGCGTCCGCAATCTCTCCCTCCGCATCGCGGTGTTCGTCGCCCTCGCGGCGGCGCTCGCATGGTTCCTCGGCGGGGAGCTCTTCCCGCGTGCCAAGAGCCTCGCGGGTTCGGCCGTGTCGGGCGCAGGCGTGAGCGCGCGCGTCGTGCTCTGGTACACCCCCGACGGCCTGGTTTCGGAGCGCGCCCAGTGGCGCCTGGAGATCGACTCCGGCAGCGGCGTTCGGCGTGTGGAGCCCGCGTGGACCGCCGCCACCGAGCCCGTGATCGACGCCAACGGCACCGTATTCATCGGCGGGCTTGCCAACGGCAACTGGAGCGTCTGGAGTGCGCGCGCGGCCGAGTCGAACGCCGAGACGATCCCTGCGGCCGTGCTCGCCACCTTCAGCGACCGTCTCGAGGTGGAGCGCCAGCTGGCACGTTTGGCGGCAGGACTCCCGCTGCAGTCCGCAGAATCCGCCAAGTCCGCGCGTGACGCGCTGCTCCGGGCCGGTGACGGGCTGGGCGCCCCGGGCTGATTCGCGCCCGTTATTCGCGACCCGTTATTCGCGGCCCATGATTCCCGACTCATGATTCCCGACTCATGATTCCCGACTCATGATTCCCGGCACCTGAGCCCCGAAACCTCGCATGGTTCGAACGCGCGCGCCCGTTCGCTCAACCGACATGGCACGACTCGACGACCGTATGCTTCTCCGCCGACACCCATGAAGAACATCGAGTTCAAGGCCGAGCTCCGCAACATCCACCTCGCCCGCTCCATCTGCATGGTGGTCGGAGCGCGCGCGCTCGGCGTGCTGCTGCAGACCGACGAGTATGTCGACGTACCCGAGGGTCGACTCAAGCACCGCGTCGAGCGCATCGAGGACACGGGCGAGACCCGCGAGGACTGGATCTGGTACGACCGCCCCGATCGGACCGCCGCGCGCGCCACGACGTGGACGCGCCTCGACGATCGCCAGGTGGCGGTGCGCTGGCCAACGCTCGAGCGCCGCGTCTCGCGCACCATCGTCAAGCGCCGCGAGCTCTGGAAGTTCGAGAACGTCCGCGTGCATCTCGATGCGGTGGCCGGCCTCGGCAACTACTTCGAGCTCGAGGGCGTGGTGGGCATGGGCGACGACCCCGCCGCCACCCGCGCGCGCGTCGGGCGCATGCTCGACCAGTTCCGCCCCGCGCTGGGCGAGCCTGTCAGCGGCTCGTACGCCGATCTGTAGCCGAGTCGGCTCCCGCGTGCTCAGAGCTGCATGCGCCCGCTGAAGATCGCCGCGCCGAGCAGCACCGCGACCGCCACGCGCCACCAGCCGAATGCCGCGAATCCGCCGCGCGAGAGGTAGCCGACCAGCCACTTCACCGCGAACGCCGCCGACACCGCCGCGACCACGATGCCGACCGCCACCGGCAGCGGGCCGCCGAGCGTCTCGATGTACCCCGCGGGATCGTGCCGCGCCGACTTGAAGAGCTTGTACACGCACGCCCCGCCGAGCGTCGGGAGTCCGAGCAGGAAGCTGAACTCCGCCGCCCGCCTCGGCGAGAGTCCGAACAGGATGCCGCCCAGGATCGTCACCATCGAGCGGCTCGTCCCCGGCCACATCGCCAGCGCCTGCATGAAGCCGATCGCCAGCGCGTGGTTGAAGGAGAGCATCGAGAAGTCGTCCTTCTCGTCCTTCTCGCGGTCCACGAGCGTGCGGATCCACGGCGACAGCACGAGCAGCAGCACGCCTCCGCCACCGAGCGCCATGAGCACGGGCACCGGCCTGAACAGCCGCTCCTCGATCCAGTCGTCGAGCAGCACGCCGAGCACCGCAGCAGGCAGGAACGCGACCACGAGCTTGAGGAAGAGCAGCAGGCCCGCGCGGTCGCCGCCAGCCAGCCCCTTCACCATCGCCGCGACACGCGCCCGATAGAGACCGAGCACCGCCAGGATCGCGCCGCCCTGGATGATGATGTTGAACGAGTCGACTGCCGCTTTCTTCGCGGGGTCGTCCTGCAGTCCGAGCAGCCAGGCGGTGATGATGAGATGCCCAGTCGAGCTGACGGGAAGGTACTCGGTGATGCCTTCGACGAGGCCGAGCAGGATGGCTTGCAGGATCGTCACGCGTCCTCTATCGGCGCGTGCCCCACGCAGACCACGCAAACGGCGTGCGGCCGGTGGATGGCACCAGGAGTCACGCGTCCTTGAGCCAAGGCATCAGCCCGCGCACCGTCGCGCTCGCCTGCTCGATCGGATGGCCGCTCGCGGCCTTGCGCCACGCGCCGAACTCGGGATGCCCCGCGTCATGGTCGCGCATGAAGCGGTTGGCGAACGCGCCGCTGCGGACGTCGGCGAGCAGTGCCCGCAGCTTTGACCGCAGCGCCTCGTCGACGAGCGCCTGCTCGGCCACGAACGCCCCGAACTCGGCGGTATCCGAGATCGCGCGGCGCATGCCGTCGGGCCCGCGTGCGTAGAGCAGGTCCGCGACCTGCTTCACCTCGTGGCAGCATTCGATGTACGCGACTTCGGGCGGATATCCCGCCTCCACCAGCAGTGCGTAGCTCTCGTGCACGAGCGCGAGCAGCCCGCCGCACAGCACCGCCTGCTCGCCAAAGAGGTCGCTCTCCGCCTCCGCCGCAAAGGTCGTCTCGATCAGCCCGCTCCGCGCACAGCCGATGCCGGCGCCCCACGCGATCGCGTAGTCGCGCGCGGTGCCTGCCGCGTTGTCACGCTCCACGCCAAACAGCGCGGGAATGCCGAGCCCTTCCTCGTACCGGGCGCGCACGGTCGTCCCCGGACCCTTCGGGGCCACCAGGATCACCCCCAGATCCGCGCGCGGCTCGATGAAGCCGAACCGGATCGAGAAGCCGTGCACGAATCCCACCACGGCTCCCGTCGGCAGCGCCTGCTCGATCCACCGCCCCCACGCCGCGGGCTGGGCCTGGTCGGGCAGCGCCACGATCGCAAGGTCGGCACGGGCCGCCGCCTGGGGCAGGTCCATCGCCTCGAAGCCCTCCTCGCGCGCCTGCACGACCCTCGTCGAGCCAGGGCGGCCGCCCACAATCACCGACAGCCCCGAATCGCGCAGGTTCAGTGCGTGCGCGCGCCCTTGGTTTCCGTAGCCGAGTACCGCGATCGTTCGCCCGACCAGAGGCGCCATCGAAGCGTCGGCACCGCGCAGGATCCTGTTGGCGCCCGAAGGCGGAAGTGGGGCGGGGGGCATGCCGCGAAGATATCGGCAGTCGGGACCCTCGGGGA
Source organism: uncultured bacterium (assembly GCA_903856525.1). GTDB lineage: Bacteria > Planctomycetota > Phycisphaerae > Phycisphaerales > SM1A02 > QWPT01. The sequence goes on from CAIOCH010000158.1 coordinate 8,464, forward strand.
TACACCCCTACGGCCACGCTTCCGCCCGCCGTCTTCAATGTTCCGAACCGCCCTCAGCCGATGAGGGCTTGTCCGAGACACCCGTCCGTTGGAGCTCGTCCGCATTCCGCGCTGAGCATCTTCTGGCAGGTCGGACTTCGAGGAACGGAGCGAGCCAATCCGTTCGCGCGGGGTCCTGTCGAGGAGTCCTTCCGAGTCGTTCGTCCGAGGAGACGCCATGGAGCAGAGCCAAGACCGCATTCCGTCCGCCGGCCCGAGCCACGACCGCTACACCGTCGATCCCATGTACAGCTCGGTCGTCGTGTCGCCGGGGCATGGGCGCGCCGACGAGCTCGCGGCGGAGGGTCACATCTACGAGGTGTCGCTCGATGGCCTGCGGTTCGAGCTCGATGTGGCGCTGCCGATCGGCGCCCCCGTCACGGTCGCCATGTCGCTTCCGGGATGCAC
>CAIOCH010000159.1 GCA_903856525.1 uncultured bacterium
CTCCCCCACAGCAAACCGCACCCGCCGCCAACATCGCACCAAGATCGCGTCGCATGACATCCATCTCCATGAGGTCGCGATCCCTCGCTCGCTCGCTCCGTCATAAGGTGTTGACGAAATCACCCGCATGCCCTCGGGCCGATTTCGCGCTGCCCTCGCGCATTCTCGGCCCACCCACGACCCACCCCCTCTTCCGCTACCATCCCCCCCCTTCGCAGCAGTTCGCCCCGAGGTACCCGGATCATGGAAGCAGGCATCGTCGGACTCCCCAACGTCGGCAAGAGCACCCTCTTCAACGCCCTCACGGCGGCGGGGATCGAGGCGGCCAACTACCCGTTCTGCACCATCGAGCCGAATGTCGGCGTCGTGAACGTGCCCGACGACCGCCTGCAGCGGATCCAGAAGCACATCAAGACCCAGAAGGTCATCCCCGCGGCGGTCCGCCTGGTCGACATCGCCGGCATCGTCAAGGGCGCGTCCACCGGCGAAGGCCTCGGCAACAAGTTCCTCAGCCACATCCGCGAGGTCGACGCCGTCCTGCACGTGGTGCGCTGCTTCGTCGACAACGACATCACCCATGTCGACGGCACCGTCGACCCCCTGCGCGACATCGGCACCATCGAGACCGAGCTCCTGCTCGCCGACCTCCAGGTCGTCGAGGGCTCGCTCGACAAGTCGCGCCGCACCGCCAAGTCGGGCGACAAGGAGGCCATCCTGCGCGTGGCCGTCCTCGAGAAGTGCTACGCCGCCCTCAACGCCGGCGAGCCGATCCGCTCGCTCACCCTCGAGGGCGACGAGCTCAAGCTCCTCCGCACGCTCGGCATGATCACCGCCAAGCCCACCCTCTACGTCGCCAACGTCGACGAGGCCCAGATCGGCAACGAGGGCGAGCTGGTCGCGCGCGTCCGCGCCCACGCCAAGGCGACCGGCGGCAATGTCGTCGTCGTCTGCGCCAAGATCGAGAGCGAGCTCGCCGAGCTGCCCGAGGCCGACCGCCGCGAGATGCTCGACTCGATGGGCATGAAGGAGCCCGCGCTCGCGACCGTGATCCGCGGCACCTACGACCTCCTCGGCCTGCAGAGCTACTTCACCGCCGGCGAAAAGGAGGTCCGCGCCTGGACCATCCAGAAGGGCTTCACCGCCCCGCAGGCCGCCGGCGTCATCCACACCGACTTCGAGCGTGGCTTTATCCGCGCCGAAATCTTCACGCTGGCCGACCTCGAGCACTTCCACAGCGAGAAGGCCATCCGCGAGGCCGGCAAGCTCCGCGCCGAAGGCAAGCAGTACGTGATGCAGGACGGCGACATCACGCACTTCCTGTTCAACGTCTGAGCGGTCGCAGCTGCGGCGGCTCTCGGGGTTTGAGCGGTCGCCGCTGCGGCGGCTCCCGAGGTTTGAGCGGTCGCAGCTGCGGCTGCTCCCTCTGGTGGAGATGAAGGTTTGGGGCGATCGCGGCTCCGGCGGCTCCCGAGGTTTGAGCGGTCGCCGCTGCGGCGGCTCCCTCTGGTGGAGATGAAGGTTTGGGGCGATCGCGGCTGCGGCTGCTCCCTCTGGTGGGGATGTCGGTACTCGACCGGGCGATTCCCACGGGTGACTGTTCGACTACAGTCGTCGACGCCTCCCAGACTGATCGACACCAGCCTTCGAAGTCCGGGGAGTACTCGAGCGCAGCCTTCGATGTCCCAGCAGTCATCGACTCCAGCCCTGGGTCCATGGAGTGATCGACTCCAGCCCCCGGTGTCCAGGGAGTGGTCGACGCCAGCCTCCGATGTCCGTCGAGTGTTCGACTCCAGCCTTCGATGTCCTGGGAGTGATCGACATGAGCCTTCCAGGTCCTTCGGGTGCCCGTCAGTCGGCCGGCGGCGAAGCCGACGGAGACTGCGGAACGGGTTGTGTGAGCCTTCGATC
>CAIOCH010000160.1 GCA_903856525.1 uncultured bacterium
CGTGAAGAGCGTGGTGAGCACACCGATGATCATGGTCAGGGCGAAGCCCTTGACCTCCGTCGCACCCACCTTGTAGAGCACGGCGCAGACGATGAGGTTGGTGACGTTACCGTCGATGATCGCGCTCAGCGCGCGGCGGTACGCCGTCTCGATGGACGCGCGGAGCGGGTTGCCCTGCTCCAGTTCCTCGCGCACGCGCTCGTAGATGAGCACGTTCGCGTCGACCGCCATGGCAACCGACAGCGCCACGCCGGCGAGGCCGGGCAGCGTGAAGGTGCCGTCGATGAATGCCATGATGCCGAAGATGAGGAGCGCGTTGACTGCCAGCGCGATGTCGGCCACCAGGCCCGCGAGGAAGTAGTACGCGAGCATCACCACGCAGGTGATGAGGACCGAGAGGACCGTCGCCTCGAGGCCCTTGGTGAGATTGTCGGCGCCGATGGACGGCCCGAGGATGTTGATCGAGATCGGATCGCTGGAGACCTTGGCCTCGAGGCTGCCCGCCGTGAGCACGCGCACGAGGTAGTCGAGCTGCTCGCGCGAGAACGTACCGGAGATGCTGCCGTTGCCGAAGATCGTGGTCTGGATGTTGGCGGCGTTGAACACCTCGTCATCGAGCACGATCGAGAGCTGCTGCTGCACGTTGTCGGTGGTGAAGCGGCCCATGCGGGCGGCACCCGCGTTGTCGAGACCGAAGATGACGTTCGGACGGCCGATTTCGTCGGTACCGATGCCGGCGCGCGTGATGGCCCATGGATCACCCACATCGTGGGTCATGCTCTTGGTGGGCGAGTCGTACAGGAGCAGGTAGATCTCGCCGCCGAAGCGGCCCGCGGCCAAGCGGCGCTGTGCGAAGAAGGCCTCGGGGCTCGCCAGCGCCAGATCCTCGTCGGCGGGCGTGTCGGCGAACTGCTTGATGTTGTTGACCTTGAACCAGCGTGCCACGCCGGGCTCACCCGCGCGGGGTCCCTTGGCTGCGAGGTCGGCACGGAGCGCGTCGGGGTTGACGCCCTGCGGGGCTGCAGGATCGACCGCGATGCGGAAGTCGAGCACGCCCGCTCCGCGGAGCAGTCGCATGAGGTCCTGCGGGTCGTCGAGGCCCTCGCGCTTGGCGAGGTACTTGTCACTCGCGGCGAGCACCGCGTCGAGTTCAGACGCGAGCGCGGGGAATTCGGTCTTGATCGATGTGATCTCGATCTCGCGCAGGCTCGGGCCCATCTGCGCCTTGCCGCCCTCGTCGCGGATGACCTTGCCCGTTGCGTCGCGCTGGGCCTGGGGCGTGTTCGGAAGCTCGATCGCCTTGGTCAGGCGGGCGGGCGCGAGCGTCTTGCCCAGCGCAGCGGTGCGGAGGTTCTCGTAGCGGATCTCGGCGGCGACGAGCTTGTCCTCGACCGGACCGAGCTGATCAGCGGCGGCACCCTGCTGCTGCAGTGCGGCGAGATCGGACTTGGCCTGCTGGAGCGCCTGCCACGCCGACTCGAGGTCGACGATCGCGGGGTTCTGCCTGCTGAAGCGCTGTGCCGCGGTGCCCGTGGAGAGCGCGGCGTCGAGCTCGATCGCGGAGATCTGCGTCTTGGCGAGGAACTCGTCGACGAGACGCTTGGACTCCTGCTGCAGCGCCCGCACCTCAGGCGACGGCAGCGGCATGACCACCTCGATGCGGTCGACGCCCTGCGGCTGCATGCCGATGTCGAGCACACCCTGCGGATTCACGCGGCGCTTGAGGACCTCGATCACCTTGCCGAGCGATTCCTCGGCGTCACCGGTCTCGGGAACCTTGACGGAATAGACCAGGCTCACACCACCCTTGAGGTCCTTTCCAAGGCGGACATCCTTCACCGCGAGTTCCCACGCGCAGAGCGCGCAGAGTGCGGCGACGAGGGCGAGCTTCATCCAAGCGTTCTTCATGTGCTGTTCCAGTTCTCGAGCGATGCACGCGCCTTTCGGCGCACCGCGGGGCGTCCTGCCCGTTTCGCGGGGACCATTCCATCGGTTGGTTCAGGCGGTCCCTGTTGTGGTTTCCTTGATGACCGCCTCGATCTTGCTGCGGACGATCGTGATCTTGGTGTTGGAGTTCTCGTCCACCTTGAGCACGACCACATCGGGCTTGATCTCGACCACGCTGCCGATAATGCCGCTGCTGGTGCGGACCTGATCGTTCTTCTTGATGGAGGACATCATGTCCTCGAACTTCTTCTTCTCGCGACGTGCGCCGAGGAAGCTCGACACGATGAGCGCGAGCACCACGCCGAACAGCGCGAGCGTGATGAAGTCGAATCCGCCGCGCGGCGCCGGGGTGCTGGCGCCGGGTGCACCGGGTGCCGTCGTGGTCGCGCCGCCGGCGGGAGCCGCGGTTGGCTGCGCGGTGAAGGGCGGAGCCTGCTCGGTCTGGGCGGTCACGAGGATCATGTTCTGCATGGGGATCAACCTCTCTCTCGACTGCGGACAACGCGGCAAGTCGAGCACGGAATTCGGCTTCGGAATCACGAACCCGCGCCAGCCGAGTCGGGCGGCGGATCCACTGAGGCTCCAGACGAAACGGGCCCAGTCGACCTCGGCGCAGCGGCCAGCACGGGCCACCTCGACGCGAGGTCAGTCCACCGATCATCTCCGATAATGCCCCGGATGTCCACCATCAGGCGCTGGAAGTGTCGGAGGTTATGGATGCTGAGCAGCGTGGGGCCCAGCATCTCCTCGGCCATGAACAGGTGGCGCAGGTACCCCCTGCTGAACCCGCCCGCGCAGGCCAGGCAGTCACAGGCGGGGTCGATCGGACCTGGGTCGAGGGTATGGCAGGCGTTCCGGATGCGGAGTGGGCCGTTCGAGGTGAAGGCGTAGCCTTTTCGACCGTTTCGGGTGGGCAGCACGCAGTCGAACATGTCGACCCCGGCGCGGACCGCCGCCACGATGTCGCGTTCGTAGCCGACCCCCATGAGGTAGCGCGGCTTGTCCTCGGGGAGCATGGGGGCCACCGCGTCGACGGTGCGGTGGATCTCGTCGGGGCTCTCCCCCACCGCCACCCCGCCGATGGCGAATCCCGGCAGGTCGAAGGCGCACACCTGGTCGACGGAGCGCCGGCGGAGCTCGAGGTTGGTTCCGCCCTGCACGATGCCGAAGAGGCCCTGGTCATCGGGCCGGGCGTGCGCCGCGATGCAGCGGCCAAGCCAGCGGGCGGTGCGGTCGATCGCCTCGCGGAGGCGGCGTTCGTGATCCTCGGGCTTGGAGCGGCGCTTGCGGGAGAGCTGGGGGTCGGCGGGATCCTGCTCCGGCCGAAGCGCGGGCGGGCAGTCGTCGAACGCCATCATGATGTCGGAGCCGATGGCATTCTGCACCGCGATGGAACGCTCGGGCGACAGCATGACCTTGGACCCGTCGACGAAGGAGCGGAATTCGACCCCCTCCTCGGTGAGCTTGGTCCCCTCCGTCATGGACCACGCCTGGAATCCACCCGAATCGGTGAGGATCGGCTTGGGCCAGCGCATGAACGCGTGGCTGCCCCCGAAGTGCGCGATGCGCTCGGCACCGGGCCGCAGCATGAGGTGGTAGGCGTTGTTGAGGATGATCTGTGCGCCCGTCGACGCGATCTGGTCGGGCGTGAGGCCCTTCATGGTGGCTGCTGTCGCCACGGGCATGAATGCAGGCGTGTCGAACGCGCCGTGGGGCGTTGTCACGCGGCCGCGGCGGGCTCGGGTGGCCGAGGAGCGGGCCAGCACCTCGAAGGCGATCGGATGGCGCGATCTGCTAGCGGCCATCGCGCTTCCTGTGCTCGTCGGTCGCGTTGCGCAGAGCGTCGCGTTCACGGTCGGAGAGCGATCCGAGGCCGCCCTCGCGCACCTTGTCGAGGATGCGGTCGATCTCGGCGTCGCTGGTGGCCGCGCGCTGCTTCTGCGGTCTCGGCGCGCGCCGCCCATCGAACCGGTGGAAGAACGGGAAGAAGTCGTCGAGGAGGTGCGGCCGCTGCGCGATCCACCAGCCAGCGATCGCGCCACCGAGGTGCGCAGCCTCTCCGCCGGCGTTCTGCCCGTTCTGGAGCAGCGTGAGCACCGCGATGCCGATGAGGGCCAACGCGAAGTAGCGGAGCGGCACGGGGAAGATGTAGAGGAGCAGGATCTCCTCGTCGGGACGCAGCCACGCCGCCGCGAGGATGACGC
>CAIOCH010000161.1 GCA_903856525.1 uncultured bacterium
ATGGAGGGTGCCCCCGCCATCGCCGCCATGAAGCCGATCGTGCTCGCGAGCCCGCTGTCGGCGGCCACGCTCCTGCCGCCCGAGTTCCCGCCGTTCGACCTCGTGGTGTTCGACGAGGCGTCGCAGGTGCCCGTGTGGGACGCGGCCTGCGCCATCTCGCGCGGGCGCGCCAGCGTGATCGTGGGCGACTCGAAGCAGCTGCCGCCCACCAACTTCTTCGATCGCAAGGACGCCGACGACGGCGAGGGCGCCGACGACCTCGAGCCGCTCGAGAGTGTGCTCGACGAAGCCGTCGCGGCCGGCATCCCGCAGCGCAGCCTGCTGTGGCACTACCGCTCGCGCGACGAGCGGCTCATCGAGTTCTCCAATCGCCGCAGCTACGGCGGCCGCCTGCAGACCTTTCCCGCGGCGCACCGCGCGCACCCCAACCTCGGCGTCGAGTTCCGCTTCGTGGGCGGCGTGTACGACGCGGGCGGCACGCGCACCAACCGCGCCGAGGCCGAGGCCGTGGTGCAGGAACTCGCGCGGCGCCTGCTCGACGACGACGCCTGCGCCGCCAACCGTTCGATCGGCGTGGTCACCTTCAGCGAGGCCCAGCAGACGCTGGTGCAGGATCTCCTCGACGAGGCGACCGACAAGGACCCGAAGCTCGCCGCGCGCATGGCCGAGGCTGCGGAGCTCGGCGACCCCGTGTTCGTCAAGAACCTCGAGAACGTCCAGGGCGACGAGCGGGCCACGATGCTCTTCTCCATCTGCTACGCCCGCGACAAGTCGGGCAAGCTGGCGATGCTCTTCGGTCCGCTCAACGGCTCGGGCGGCGAGCGCCGTCTCAACGTCGCCGTCACGCGCGCCCGCGAGAAGATCGTCGTGTTCTCGTCGATGCGCGCGAGCGACATCGACACGACGCGCGTGAGCGGCCAGGGCCCGAAGGACCTTCGCGACTACCTCGCGTTCGCCGAACTCGGCACCGTGCCGCCCGCACGCGCCGAGGGGGCGCCCAGCCGCGAGGTCGATGTGAGCGCCGTCGAGCGGGCCATCGCCGCGGGCCTGGCCGAGCGCGGCTGGATCACCGACCTGCACGTCGGCCGCTCGCGCGACTACCGGGTGAGCATCGCCATCGCCGACAAGGCGGCGCCCGATCGCTGGCTCCTCGGCATCGAGCTCGACGGCGCGTTCTACAGCGCGGCACCCACCGTGGTCGACCGAGAGATCGTGCGCGACGGCGTGCTCGGCGCGCTCGGCTGGCGCACCGTCAAGGTGTCGTGCATCGACTGGTTCCGCGATCCCCGCAAGGTGCTGGAGCGCATCGAGCGCATGGCGCGCGGAGCCTGAACTCCACCGCTACACCCGATCTCGGCGTCGGCGCGCGCGACCGATGCCACGAGGTTCCCGAAGTTCGATGGCCGCGGGATGGCCGCGGGTTGCCCTCGGGTTGGCCTTCGGTCGGTGTTGGGTTCAGGGAGCCTTGCCGCAGACGGGATCCGGCACCGCGACCGGCTCCCAACGCGCGGCGAGCCGGCGCATGCCTGCGCCCGCCTCGACGATCCAAACGGGTTTGACGGGAAACCGTGCGCCCGGCGCAGGCGCGATGCGCCCGGAGAGCCCCTCGTGCGGCATGACCTCGTCGAGCGCCCGCGCGACCGATGCACGGTTGAGCGCGCCGGCAGCCTCCGCTCGCCGCACCGCGTCCATGGCAATGCGCGTGGCGTCGTATCCCAGCGCCGCAAAGGCGGTCGGCTCGGCGCCGAAGCGGCTGCGGTAGCGCCGCACGAACGACTCGGTGGCTGGCTCTCCCTGCGCCGCAAGCCAAGCGTGCGTGCTGAAGAGCACCGTCCCGAGATCGCTCGCCGTCAGGATCTCCGCCTCGTCGAACGAGTCGGGACCGAGCACGGGGCCGGTGAATCCACGGCTCCGCAGCGCGCGGATCACGCGCGGCGCGTCCCGCGGCAGTGCCGCAAGATAGACGGCATCGGGAGCTCCCGATGGCGTGGACGACAGCACCGCGTCGATCGACGGCGCGAAGTCACCCGAGTAGGCCGTCACCCGCGCCTGCCCGTCGGGCAGTCCGCGCATCACGCTCACGAAGGCCGAGCCCACGGCGCTCGCGAACTCGCTGCCCGCGTCGAACAGCACCGCGACCTTGCGGACCCCGAGGCGGGCGTGCGCGAACTCGGCCATCGCCGCGCCCTGCATGGGATCGGAGTAGCAGGCGAAGCGAAGGAGATCACCGCCCGGCGCCCGGACCACGCACGGATCGGTTGCGCCAGCCACCAGCAGCGAGGTTCCCGCCGCAGCGAACGCGGGAAGTGCCGCGCGCAGCTCGTCCGAATCGGTGAAACCGACCGTCACCAGCGAGCCCTGCGCCGCCTCGGCCGCACCCGCATCGCCGAAGAACGCCGTCGACGGCGCCGACGATCCCGCCTCCTCCACCGCGATCAGGGCACCCCGCTTGGCCTCGGAGCCGAGCGAGGCCTGGCCCATCGCGTCGTCGAACACGATCGCAACCCTGGCGACACCGGGGGCACCGGCGCCGCCAATGCCGCGGCAGCCGGCCACGAGCAGCAGCGAGAGCAGCAGGATGCCGCGTGGAGTCGAGCACGACGAGATCGCGTGGATGGTGTTCATGAAACCTCCGTGAATCCCTCGCTCCGCGGATCGGCGTGAGGTGAATCGAGCGGTGATCGTATACGCTCGGCCCCGACCTCCGACCCACTCCTCGACGAACACCGCAGGCTACCCATGGCAACCAACCTTCGACGAACCGCGCTCCCCACGCTTCTGGCGATGATCCTCCTCTCCGCGGGCGGATGCGCCTCCGCGAAGTACGCGATGCCAACGCCCGCCGAGAAACTCGAGTTCCAGACCGCGATCGGCGGCAGCCTTGCCGCCGCAGCCGAGCTACCGCTCACCGACGACGCGATCTACGCCTTCCTCGAGCAGTTCCTGGCCGCGCACCCGGAGGTGTACGGATCCACCTACTCGCTGGACCCCGCGCATGCGGGCAGGCAGCTCGCGCCGTACGTGTACCGCGCGGACGGCACGCTCGTCCGCAAGGACCTCGCCACGGGAGGCTACGACTACGCCGGCACCCCGTGGTTCACAGAGCCGATGCGGCGCAAGGCCTCCACATGGTCGGATGCCTACTTCGACGAAGGCGGCGGCGAGATCATGATGGTGACCTACTCGGCTCCCGTCATGAAGGGCGGCCGCGCGATCGGCGTGCTCACCGCGGACTTCGCCCTCGCGGAGAAGTGACGCCCGACGGGCAGCACCGCGCGAAACCGCTCACTTCGCCGGATACTCGTACACGCCGCGGCCCGTCTTGTCGCCGAGCCGCCCCGCCTGCACCAGCTGCCGCAGCAGCGGGCACGGGAAGAACTTCGGATTCCCGAGCTCCTTGTGCAGCACCATCATGATGTCGTGGCAGACATCGAGGCCGATGAAGTCGGCGAGGCGCAGCGGTCCCATCGGGAAGTTGCAGCCGAGCAGCATGATCTGATCGATGTCCTCGGGCTTCGCGACGCCCTCCATCCAGGCGTAGAAGGCCTCATTGATCATGGGCATGAGCACGCGGTTCGACACGAAGCCGGCGCGGTCGTTCGCAGGCACGGGCGTCTTGCCCATCGCCTTCGCCAGCTCGATCGTGCGCTGCGTGGTCTCCTCGCTGGTCGCGATCCCCTTGATGACCTCGACCAGCTTCATGATCGGCACGGGGTTGAAGAAGTGCATGCCGATCACGCGCGGCGCGTCCTTGCCGACCACGCTCGCAATGTCGGTGATCGAGATGCTCGAGGTGTTGGTGGCGAGCACGACGTCCTCGCGAAAGGTCGCCTGCATCTCCTTGAAGATCTTCTTCTTGAGCTCGACGTTCTCGGTGGCGGCCTCGACGACCCAGTCGGCGGCCTTGGCCTCGGCCATCGAGGTGACGTAGCTGATGCGCTTGAGCGCGGCGTCGGCCGCATCCTGCTGCATCTTGCCCTTCTCGACGAGGCGCGCGAGGCTCTTGGCGTGGCCCGCCTTCGCCTTGTCGAGCGCGGCCTGGCTCACGTCGATCTGGATCGCGGCGATCCCGGCCTGCGCGGCGGTGAGTGCGATGCCGGAACCCATGGTCCCGGCGCCGATGACGGCGATGGTCTTGACGGTCGACATAGGGCGGGGAATGTAGCAGCCCGACGCACTCGACAAATCCCGCCGTCGGCGCGAGGATTCCGCCATGAAACCAGTCGTCGTCGACATCGTGGTGCAGGCGCCCCCCGAGGCCGTCTGGCGGATCGTGAGCGACATCGAGCACGGCCAGGCCATGATCCCCGCCATCAAGTCGATCGAGATCCTCGGCGACCGCTCGCAGGGCCTCGGCACCCGCTGGCGCGAGACCCGCGTGATGTTCGGCCGCGAGGCGACGGAAACGCTCGAGATCACCGAGTGGCGCCCACCGCGCGAATACGTCGTGTCGGCCGACAGCCACGGCTGCCGCTACCGCAGCGTGATCCGCGTCCGGCCGCAGGGCCCCGGCACCGTGATCGAGTTCGAGTTCGGCGGCGAGCCGTACACCTTCATGTCGCGCGCGATGGCGTTCGTCATGGGTGGCCTCATGCGCGGATCGATCGAGAAGATGCTCCGCGCCGACCTCGCCGCCATGAAGGACTTCTGCGAGAGGCACGCATGATCTCTGACCGACCGCTTGCGGCGCGCGCGTTCCACGCCGACAAGCGCCACGCCTGCCAGATCGCGTGGCGACGGCATGACCTCGCCGCCCGCGGCGCGGGACCGTATGGCGTGCCGCACGCAGGCGAGTGGTAGACTTCGCAGGGCGCCGTCGAATGAATCCGTTCAACAGCGGACTCGCGGAGCCGCGAAGTCGGGATTTCACGCGTCTCTGGGAATCGACATCCATCACGCAAGGATCGGAACATGCCTCCGGAAGAGAAGATCGATCGCACGGGACGCGCGGCGCAGGTCGCGCGGCTGTTCGCACAACTCGCCGAGGAGCGTCCCGCGGTGCTCGACGCGCTGCATGCGCTGCTGTCGGCTCTCTGCGGGTGCGATGGGCGCGCACGGGCGGAGCCGGCTCCGACACCTTGCGAGGAGGCGGAGCGACCGCCGTCGCATCACGGAGTCACAGCGGATTCCCCCAGTCCGCAGCCGCCATGTACCGAGACGGCGCCAGTTTCCGCCGACGAAACGGGTATCGATGCCGTCCCCGCATCGGTGGCCACAGGCATGTCTGTCGCGTCCGACACACGCCGCGCAGCCGCCATGCCGCCGACGACGCCCGCGTTCGACCCACCCGTGCGCGAGCCGTTCGATGAGACCAAGGCCGAGACGAGCATGCAGATGCTGCGCAGTCTCTTCCCCGATGGGTTCGGCAGCGGATCCCCTCGGGGAGGGCTGACGGCGCCGTCGCAACTGCCCGCGCGTGATTGCGGCCCCGGGCGCTGGGATGATGACGCACGCGTCGCACGCGAGCTCTCCGGCTTCGCACGCGCGCAAGCAAGTCGGCTGCGCTCGATCCGCCGGGCACGCCACGAAGGCCGCGCGATTCCACAAGCCAACGGCCTGCTTGCGCGGCACCTCGTCGACGACTGGCTCGCGGATCCGAGCGTCGCGGCGGCACTGGATCCCAAGGATCTCCGCGAGGCGGAACGGTGGTATCGCACCGCCATGAGCGCATCCCTCGAGATCGCGGACTGGCTCGAGGGACACTCCGAGACGCCGCTCGGGGAGGGCTACACGCCGGACACCCTCCACGACAGGCTGCAATGCCTCGCGACGGCGCAGAAGGGTCTCTGCACATGGTTCGATGACCATGTCGCACACGCACTGCCGCCCGGCCTGCAGTGCTGCGGGGTCCAGCTGCGCATCTACCAGCAGCTCGCGCACGTATGGACCAAGAACTTCCGCACCAAGCTCGACCACATGCGCCGCGACCAGCGCGTGATCAACGAGGCGCGCGCCGCGGTCGATCGCGCGCTGCTGGGATTCGAGTTGGAATCCGCACCGGCTGAGCCAAAGAACCAGTCATCGGAGTCCTCGCCGGTCCCCGCCAACCGTCATTCCACGGACCGTTTCGACACGGTCGCCGAAGCGCTCGAGGCGGCCGAGTCCGCATTCAGCGGAACTTCCCTGGTATTCACCGATCGCGCACGGGAGAGCTCCGAACGCTCCGCGTTCCGTAGACCCGACGAGGCCTACGCCTTCTTCGAGGCCCTCCACGTGGTGGCTACGACGCTTGCATCGGGGACGCACGGCGATCCGCACGCGCTGCTGCAGGCGCATGGCTTCCACAGCAAGCCCAGCCACCATCTGACGATGGCGCGGCACCACCGCTTCTACCACATGCGGTACGACGGCCGCGAGATCGATCTCTCGCAGCACGTGACACTGGGCTCGCGCAACCAGAACACCTGCATGTCGATCCACTGGTGGCACGACAGCGAACGCAGGCGATTCGTGATCGGCCACTGCGGCAAGCACCTTCCGAACACCAGGACCTGAGACACCCGCGACGCGAGACCGTACGGCGTGCATCACGCGGGCGAGTGTGATCGGCGCGAGCCCGAACGCAACGAGGCCCGACGCGATGCGCCGGGCCTCGTGGATCGTTCGACGGAATGTCCCGCTCAGCCGTTCCACTTGAGATGCATCGGGCCCTTGTACTCGGCGAGCGGGCGGATGATGCGGTTGTTCGCGTGCTGCTCCATGATGTGCGCGCACCAGCCGGTGATGCGGCTCGCCACGAAGATCGGCGTGTACTGCGGCACGGGGATGCCCATGATGAAGTAGGTCATGCCGCAGGGGAAGTCCACGTTCGGGTGGATGTTCTTGTCGCGCAGCATGATCGCCTGCACCTCGTCGCCCATGTCGAACCACTTCTTGCTCGACGCGCCCTGCTTCTCGGCGAGCTTGAGGCCCCAGCGGCGGAGGATGCCCGCGCGGTGGTCGCCGTTCTTGTACACGCGGTGGCCGAAGCCCATGAGCTTGCGCTTCTCGGTGAAGGCGCGCTGCATCCAGGCATCGATGGTCATGGCTCCGCCGGCGCAGTCGCGGTCGATGTCCTTGAGCATCTCCATCGCCATCTCGTTGGCGCCGCCGTGGAGCGGGCCCTTGAGCGCGCCGATGCCGCCGCAGACCGCGCTGTGGAGGTCGGTCTCGGTCGACGAGATCGTGCGGCAGGAGAAGGTCGAGGCGTTGAAGTCGTGCTCGGCGTAGAGGACGAGCGACACATCCATGATGCGCGCGGCGAGCTCGTCGGGCTTCTGACCAGTGATCGACCAGAGCAGATTCGCGGCGTGGCCGAGCGACGCGTCGGGATCGACCGGTGCCTTGCCGTCGAGGGTGCGCTGGCAGGCGCCGATGATGGTCGGGATCTGCGCGAGCAGGCGCTTCGACTTGCGGAGCTCGGCG
>CAIOCH010000162.1 GCA_903856525.1 uncultured bacterium
GCCCGGCCGGTGACGGACGGGGCACGGCAAACCCCACCTCGTGCAAGCGCAAGCAGTTCCGCCATGGCCTTCGTTTCCGACTCGTTGGATTCCAAGGGCAAGGCAACCGTTGTCCGCGGTACGGAACAGGTCGCGTGCTAGAGCCGGCTGGCAACTGCCGGTTCAGAGAAATGGCCGTAGCCCGCCGCGAGGCGGGAACAGAACTCGGCTTACCGGTGCGTGCAGCATGGACGGCCTGTCCGAGAAGGATGGGCCGTCCGCCTTTTTCTGAAGACGCCTGTCCCGAGGACCTACTCCCACTGGCAGTAGCTCGTCTGACCGCCCTACATCTCGCCGATCGATGGTGATGCTCCACAAGCGGTAGGGGTTGGCGACCGCGGATCGCTCATGGCAGAAGTTCGGGTTTTTCACTTGTCTTCAAACGCGAAGCCGCAAAGATACCGCCTTCCCTCGGCCCAGCTCCGAGGCCAGCGCCCCGGATGGGGTCTGGAGCGCGGCACATGCAAGGCAGCGGCCGCGGCTGCGAGAGTGTGAGGAGTTCAGGGTGTCTCAGGTCGGATCCGGTTTCGGAGTCCGCGGCGAGTATCACCCAGAGAGCCGAGGTCCGAGTCGCGCCACCGCGCCTCGACGATCCTTCGGTTCCGTCGCCCCGGAACGGTTGCGTGGCGCGGCTCCCATTTGCGAGATGCAGGAAGCGATAGGGAACGCCATGCACAACGAAAGCAACGAGTCGAACGCGAACGCCTCCCACCACCACAACGGCGGGACTCCTGTCCCTTCGGGCCCAGCGTCCACCGGACCGTCCGGTGGTCTCGGAGCGTCGGGCCATGGTTTCAGTCCATCCTCGGCCGGATCCTCAACCCCGACCAAGGCATCGAGCCTCCAGAACTACCACATGCTTGCGTTCCGCAAGGCGCTCCACCCCGAGTTCTTCGGGATCGAGGGGCGCCAGCGCGTGCAGCACGGCGAGTACGAGACCGAGGCCTGGATCTTCCGCGGCGGTCACAGTCTTCGATTCGCGCTCAACGGTTTCTGCATGTCCGAGATCGTCGTCGAGCACATCGACCAGATCCCCGATCGCGGGCTCATCGCGGCGCTTCCCTGTGCCGGTGAGCGCGACTTCGAGGAGAAGGTGGCCGACAACCTCGTCTACATGACCACCATGCAGACCGAGACGCTGTCCGATCATCTCTACCTCGGGACGTACAAGGAGATGATGCAGCACGCCCGTGAGAACGATTCGCTCTTCGCGGCGTGGACCGACGCCGCTGGCAAGCCGAACCTCTCGCTCATCGATGTCCAGCACTTCCGGAGCGAAGTGCACGTGCAGGGCTATCACCTGCGCTCCGACTGCGGTCTCGTCCTGCGCACGCAGTCCATGATCCAGGTCGTGGCTCCCAAGAAGTCCGCATCCAAGTCCGACCCGAAGGCCAAGGGCACGACCCGCGATGCCTCGCGCCGCCGCTGATCGGCGGGCGAGGACCGTCGACAAGGCACTCGGTGCAGAATTCGGCGTCGCACTCGGCTCGGAACATTCGCGAGGGCACGCATGATGAATCTCCTCCAGCGCGGCCGACTCGAGGTCGAGACCGATCTCCTGCTGGGCGCGGAGGAGGTTCTGCTTGCGGCGGGCGCGGTGCCCGTCGGGAACGCCTCGTGGCAACCCGACGCGGCGGCATCGGCTGCGCGAGGTGCTCACGCAGACCCCGCGGCCTCCGAGACGCCTTCGATCGCCCCGAGGAGCGGCGCCGCCCGTGGGTTCGACGCTGCGCTCTTCGCGACGGGCGCAGGGGCGGGTTCCTCCCCACCGAGCGAGCGTGCGCCATTGGCTCGGCCGCCGTCTGCCTCGAACGCCGCTCCGGTCGACACGCGGTTGTCGATTGGTGGCTCGAACACAGATGAGCCCCCTCGGCGGACCTTCGCACCGCAGGGCGTCCTTCCGGGCGACGTTGCTCATGCGCCTGCTCCGATCGTGCCGCTGGTCGACCGCGTGGCCCCACCCGCAGGTGCCGACAACGCCGAGCGCCTGCTCGGGCTGCAGCAGCTGCACGCACGCGGTTGCGGCCATTGCTCGACGTCGACATCACATACCAACCTCGTCTTCGGCGACGGGAATCCGCAGGCCGAACTCGTGTTCGTGGGTGAGGCGCCCGGTGAGTCGGAGGACCGCCTCGGCCGACCATTCGTCGGGCGCGCTGGCGAGAAGCTCGACGAGATGATCGCGGCAATGGGGCTCCGCCGTGACGAGGTGTACGTCGCGAACGTGCTCAAGAGCAGGCCGCCTGACAACCGCACGCCGCTCGCGCACGAGATCGATGCGTGCGCCCCGTATCTACTCGCGCAACTGGCCATCATCCGCCCGAAGGTCATCGTCACCCTCGGAGGCCCGGCGTCCAAGCTGCTGCTCGCGAGTGAACTCGGCATTACGCGCCTTCGCGGCGTGGCGGCAACGGTGCGCCTCGGTGTGGCCGAGGGTCGACCGTTCGACGTCCCGGTGATGCCCACGTTTCATCCCGCCTATCTGCTGCGCAACTACACGGTTGAAACCAGGCAGCAGGTGTGGGAGGACCTGAAGAAGGTCCTTGGCCTGCTTGGGCGGCCCGTGCCGACCAAGGCTGCATCGCGCGGATGACGGGACTTCGCGCCCGGTCCCGACCCAACCCCACGCCAAAGCCGCGATCGAAGCCACGCTGGACTGCACGGCCGCCTTGCCCTCGCTCCGCGGCGCCGCGACCGATTCTCGTGCAGGCTACGGAACCCGCACGATCAGCGTCACCGGCCCTTGGTTGAGGATGTCCACCTGCATCTCGGTTCTGAACCGTCCGGTTTCGATCGGAAGCCCAGAGGCGCGGATCTGGTCCACCACTTCCGCAACGAGCGGTTCTGCAGCCTCAGGCCGCGCCGCGTTGGTGAAACTCGGCCGATTGCCGCCCGAGCAGTCGCCTGCGAGCGAGAACTGGCTGATGAGCAGCACGCCTGCACCGACCTCGGCGGCCGAGCGATTCATCTTGCCTGCGTCATCCTCGAAGATCCGGAGCTTGGCGATCTTGTCCGCCATCTTGCGGGCGCGGTTGCTGTCGTCGCCGACCTCCACGCCAAGAAGCACGACAAGGCCGCCGTGTTCGGGCAGCGCACCCACGCGCGATCCCTGCACGCGCACCTCGCCTCGGCTGCAGCGTTGGACAACCGCGATCATGGTTACGCGAGCATGGCCATCGAGGCGCTCGAGACCAAGGCATTGCCCTGCTCGTCCACAGCCTGACGGTAGTCGATGAGCTCGACGGCGCTTGGCCGTGCGAGTCGGGCCGCGGCCGTCATGCAGCCCACGGAGCACCAGCGGGTCGGGTTCTTGAGCTCGCGCATCTTGGCCACGAGACTGCCGGGGCCGGAGATGAACTCGCGCAGCATCGCACGATCGTGCGTTTCGACCTCGCGGCGACGCTGCTCATTGACCGCAGCCGGCTCGCCGAATGCGGGTCCGACATGGGAGAGGTCCGCGCTCGCCACGAAGAGCGTGCGACCGCCCTCGGCCGCGAGCGCGGTGCCAAGCACATCGACGAACTCATCCACGCCCATGCGGGCCCCGTCGTCGGCGAGCAGGCCGACCACGGGGTCGGGTACCAGGGCGGCCACGACGGGCACGCTTCCGTACAGGTGCTGGATCCAGGGGATGTGCAGCTGCACCGAGTGCTCGGGCACGTGATCGAGGATGTCCACGAAGAGCTTGCGGCCGGAGGCAGCGCGCACGCGCTCCACGATCCCGCCGTCCACGGGCATGCGGCCGAGCGGCGACTCGAACGCAAGGTCGGACATCACCACGCCGTCGCCGAGTCCGAAGTGATTGGTTCCGAGGATGACCACGCGGTCGGGCTTGGGTCCCTTGGCGATGGTGCGGTAGCTCGACGCGTACACGGGGTGGCCCCGGGCGAAATCGAGGTGGCAGGCGATCACGCCGGCGATCGGCTCCTCGATCTCGGCGTCCTCCGCCTCATCGAGCCACTTCTCGAGCTGCGCACGGATCGCGGCAGGGTCCTCGCCCAGGCTGCGGGTGGCGCCGGCGGCGAACGCGCCGGTGGTCGAGAGCTCGGCCTTCTTCCTCTCCTCGAGCGATTCGCAGGTCGGTCCCCAGAGCAGCCCGAACTCGTCGAGCTTCTTGACGAGCTCGACCAGCGGAGCCATGTCGGGCAGCTTGAGCGTGCCCGCGATCTCGTCCACCGATCGCTCGCCGTTGAAGAACTGCATGACCTGAAACGCCTGCGGCGGAACCACCATCATCTGCGGATACAGCATGCAGGGGTCCTGCAGTCCGAGAAACAGCTGGTTGTCCTTCTGCAGCGGCACGGGGTGGACGCGGCGAAGGGCGGGGCGCTGGAGATGCTCGGCGAGTTCGGCGGTGCTCATGGGACTTGGCTCGGTTGCGACTGTTCTCGGAAGGGCTGGCGGGTTGGGCAGTGTATATGGGGCTGCGCCGCGGGAGGATCGGGCGAACGGAAGTTGAGCGTTACAATCAGATTGGTTCAACCGAGCTCATACCAAGACGGTATCCCGTCCGATACAGTCCGTTCGCCATCCGCCTCCGCGCGGTCGGCTTCGCCAGTGACGGGGCGCTCGCGTGCGCCTCGGGATCAACAAAGGAACAGACATGCGACGCGACAGCTTCACCTGGATTGGTTCGTGCGCCTCGTTGGTGCTTGCAGTGACCCTGGCTGCGGATGCGGGTGCCCAGAATCCGCCCAAGCCGGCCAACGGCGCGCAGGAGACCATCAGCCCCGGCGCTCCGCGCGACGCGGCCAAGAAGGCGCAGGAGGTCCGGGACCTCATCGGGTCGCAGGCGCCTGCGGTTCAGAAGGAGCAGGCCGCTCCGGCACCCCAGGTCTTCGATCCGAACGAGCCGCCGGCCATCACGTTCGACCCGCCGATCGCTGACATGGGCGAGATGACCGCTGATGTCGCAGAGACGGTGGTCGTGAAGATCAAGAACGTCACCGACAAGCCCATCCGCATCACCAAGGCCATTCCTGGCTGCGGATGCACGACTCCCAACTGGCCAAAGGATCCAATCGCTCCGGGCGCCAGCGCGGACTGCGAGATCACCCTCCGTCCGGGGGCCAAGCAGGGCATCAAACTCAGCAAGAACGTCACCTTCCAGATCGAGAACCACGCGCCCGTGGTGCTCAAGGTCGAGGGTGAGGTCGTGGCCTACGTGCTCATGACCCCCGACATGATCGAGTCGCCCGTCGATCCGAGCGCGGCCACCAACCGGCCGACCGAGATCGTGCTCGAGTCGACCGATGGCGTGGAGTTCAAGGTCACTGAGATCTCGCCTCCCGTGATCAAGGATCCGCCGGCCGATGCCAAGAAGCGGCACGTCCTGACCGTGGACTGGCCGCTCTGGGAGCAGGCGGGTCGCCAGCCGAAGATCATGGTCAAGACCGACCATCCCAAGGCCCCGAGCATGACGATGCTCATCAAGCGGGCGCTCAATGCCAACAATCCGACCGCGCCCAACCAGCCCGTCACGCCCGCCGGC
>CAIOCH010000163.1 GCA_903856525.1 uncultured bacterium
CATTTTTCGCGGCTTCACTCGTCGGACGACCGCGCGTCCGCGAGCGCCTGGTAGCTGAACTGCTGGCCTCCCACGGAGGCCTCGAGCATGAGGCCCTTGGGATTCATGATGAAGACCGCAACGCCGTCCGCGTACTTGGTGGCGGCGCCAGCGCCGGAGGCGAGCGCCACCGCACTTGCCTGCGCCGACAGCGTGAAGCGGTCGCCCTTGAAACGCGTGAGGGCGGCATCGGTCTCGAAGAAGATGATCTCGCCGTAGGTCTGGCCACCGATCTGCGCGCCGATCGAGCCCTGGCTGACGTCGCAGTAGCCGATGAGCCGTCCATCGCGGGCGAAGAGCTGACCCTTGCCGTAGGCGCCGCCGAGGATGAGGCCGCCCTTTCCGATCTCGGGCAGCACGGCATACCCCGCGCAGTCATCGAAGAACCGCGAGAGCGACGGATCGGTGGTGCGGGCGCGCGTGAGGAACGCCGAGGTGTCGCTCGAGAGGAGCGCGCGGTCCGCGGTCGACTCGGGGGCCGTGCTGCAGGCCGCGGTGATGGCGAGGAGCGAGAGCGTGGCGGTGGCGGCGAGCAGCGAGGCACCGAGGCGAAGGATGGAGCGGGCGTTCTGCATGGTTTTTCTCCGTTTGGAGCGACGACCATAGAACGCGCGCGGCGCCGCGTGGCCCAGGGGCTGCGGCGCTGCGCGTGGATCGCGCGAAACGGGGAGATATCCGCGGGGAGCGCTCCCCCGCGGTGCGCGCGGATCAAGCGGAGCTTGCGCGTGGGCGGGAACGGCCGCGGGGAACTACGCCCGCTTGACCTTCACCGTCTTCTGCGAGCGCGCGGCCGCGAGCACCGCGTCGCACACATACTGCGTGCCGAGCGCGTGGCGGAAGTCGGGGAATCGCTTCGCCGCCTTCGGGTTGTCGAGGCTCCACAGGAACTCGTGCAGCGCGTGCACGAACGAGTGCTCGTAGCCGAGGCAGAGGCCCGGCACCCACCACTTGCCCGCGTACGGATGGTCGCCGTCGGTGCAGTGGATGCTCGACCAGCCGCGACGGTCGCCGGGTACGCCGTGGTCGAAGTACGACAGGCGGTTGAGGTCGTGCAGGTCCCACGCGAGGCTCTTGTTGGCGCCGTTGATCTCGAAGGTGTAGAGCGCCTTGTGGCCGCGCGCGTAGCGGGTCGACTCGAACACGGCCATCGAGCCGTTCTCGAATCGCGCGAGGAACGCGCAGGCGTCGTCGATCTTGACCGGCTGCTTCTTGCCGGTCGCGGTGTGGACGCGCTCCTTGATGAAGGTCTCCGTCATCGCGCTGACCGACACGATCTCGCCGTTGATCCAGCGCGCGGTGTCGATGCAGTGCGCGAGCAGGTCGCCCGTCACGCCCGAGCCCGCGACCTTCGCGTCGAGGCGCCAGAGGCCGGTGCCGCCCTGCGGGAGGTCGGCGGAGATCGTCCAGTCCTGCAGGAAGTTCGCGCGGTAGTGGAAGATCTGCCCGAGCTCGCCCGCGTCGACGATGTTCTTGGCGAGCGTGACCGCGGGGAGGAAGCGATAGTTGTACCAGACGAGGTTCGGCAGCTTCGACTTCTCGACGGCGGCGACCATCTTCTCGCCCTGCTTGCCGTCGAGCGCGAGCGGCTTCTCGCACAGGATCATCTTGCCGTGCTTGATGCACGCGAGCGCGATCTCCATGTGCGAGTCGTTGGGCGTGCAGATGTCGACGGCGTCGATGTCGTCGCGGGCGACGAGCTTCTTCCAGTCGGTCTCGATCGAGCGCGCGTCCCAGGTGGCGGCGAACTCGCGGACCTTGGCTTCATCGCGGCCGCAGACGGCCTGGAGCACGGGCTTGCGCGTCGTGTCCTTGAAGAAGTGCGGCTGCTGGCGCACCGCATTCGCGTGCGCGCGGCCCATGAAGCCGTAGCCGATGAGGCCGATGCGGAGCTCGCGCTTCGCGGCCGCGGGCGAGGTGGTGGAGATGATCGCGTCGGCGGATGCCTTCGCGGCAGTCTTGATGGTCTTCTTTGCCATGCGTGAATCCTCCGCCGTTCAGGCGATCGCGTTCCTCACCGAGATCATCGCGCGCAGCACGGTGTTCCATGTCTCCTGCTTCTCGAGCACCGCGTTCGGGAACATGCAGCCGTCCCAGCAGATGTGCTTGATGCCGCGGCCCGCCGCGCCTTCGAGCCACTTGGCTGAGCACGCGGGGATGTCGAGCTTGCCCTTCGGGTCGTCGGCCTGGCAGTGGCGGCCGGTCTTGTCGTGCGAGCCGGTGCCGTGCACGGTGCCGTCGTTCTGGGCGACGTGGAAGTCGTAGGTCCAGGGGCGGAGCTTGGAGACCATCTCGCGGTAGGCGGGCCAGAACTGCTCCGGGGTGTAGCCTTCCTTAAGGAGGGCGGCCTCGGGCTCGTTGTAACCCATCAGG
>CAIOCH010000164.1 GCA_903856525.1 uncultured bacterium
CCCGTGATACCCTCACCGCATGTGCGGATTCGCAGGCATCGTCGACCTTGCGGCGCGCGTCGGCGATCCGCTCGCGACGCTCGCGGCGATGGCGCGCACACTGGTGCACCGCGGCCCCGATGACGAGGGCGTGTCGTTCGACGCTGCGCTCCGCACCGGACTCGCCTTTCGCCGGCTGGCGATCCTCGACCTCTCTCCCGCAGGCCACCAGCCGATGCGCTCGGCGAGCGGCCGGTACGAGATCGCCTTCAACGGCGAGGTGTACAACCACGCCGCGCTGCGAGAGGAACTCGGCGCATCCGGCGATCAACGGAGGCCAGACCCGCGATCGGCGCACGGGGCAGATCATGGATCAGATCATGGCAAAGCCGCTGCGAGTCCGCATCAGCATGCGCCCGCCTTCCGCGGCCATTCCGACACCGAGGTCATGCTCGCCGCCTGCGAGGCATGGGGCGTGGAGGAGGCGATCGGTCGCTTCACGGGCATGTTCGCCTTCGCGCTGCTCGACCGCGCCGAAAGGGCGCTGTGGCTGGTGCGCGACCGCTTCGGCGTGAAGCCGCTCGTGTTCGGGCTCACGCACGGGCACGCGGCGCCCTCGGGCGATTTCACGATTCCCCGCGGCGCCACGCTCGCCTTCGGCAGCGAGATCAAGGCGCTGCGCGCCGTGCCCGGCATGCAGCTCTCCGTCGATCGCGGCGCGCTCACGCTCTTCATGCGCCACGGCTACGTGCCGGGGCCGCTCTCGATCCACCCCGAGGTGCGCAAGCTGCGGCCGGGGCACCTGCTGCGCATCGACCTCGCCCGCGGCACGGTGACGGAGCGCTGCTGGTGGCACTCGCGCGACATCGCCCGTCGCGGCCACGCGGATCCGTTTGCGGGCGATGACCGCGACGCCATCGATGCCGTCGACCACGCGCTCATGGAGAGCGTGCGCCTGCGCATGGTGGCCGATGTGCCGCTCGGCGCGTTCCTCTCGGGCGGCATCGACTCGACCGCCGTGGTGGCCGCCATGCAGGCGCAGAGCGGCCGGCCCGTGCGCACCTTCACCATCGGCTTCGGGCCGCGCGAGTTCGACGAGGCCCCCTACGCGCGCGCCATCGCGGCGCATCTCGGCACCGACCACACCGAGGTGTACGTGTCGGGCGAGGAGGCGCTGGCGACGGTGCCCACGCTCGCCGACATCTGGGACGAGCCCTTCGCCGACAGTTCGCAGATCCCCACGCTCCTCGTGAGCGGCATCGCGCGGCGCGCCGTCACGGTGTCGCTCTCGGGCGACGGCGGCGACGAACTCTTTGGCGGGTACTACCGCTACACCTGGGCGCGGGAAGTGGCCGCACGCGCCCGCACGCTCCCGGCACCGGCGCGCGCCGCGGTCGCCGCGCTGCTGCGCGCCACGCCACGGCGACTGCTCAACACAGTGGGCCGCGCCCTCGCACGCGTGCTGCCCGCCCGCTATGCGATGGACCGCGCCGGCGACCGCGCCCACAAGCTGGCGGGACTGCTCGCGGACGACGATCCGTGGACGATCTACCTGCGCCTGCTCGCCATCGTGCCCGACGCGCCCGCGCTGGTGATCGGAGGCCATGCGCCCGTCACCGCGCTCACCGACCCTGCCCAGCTTGCCGGCGAGCTCGCGCTCGAGACGCGCATGATGCAGGCCGACATCGCCAGCTACCTCGTCGACGACATCCTGGTGAAGGTCGACCGCGCCAGCATGGCGCACTCGCTCGAGGCGCGCGAACCGCTGCTCGACCACCATCTGGCGGAGCTCGCCTTCCGTCTGCCGCTTCACCTGAAGATCCGCGGCGGCGAGCGCAAGTGGGTGCTGCGGCAGGTGCTCGCCCGCCGCGTGCCGCGCG
This sequence comes from uncultured bacterium, assembly GCA_903856525.1. GTDB lineage: Bacteria > Planctomycetota > Phycisphaerae > Phycisphaerales > SM1A02 > QWPT01. The sequence continues at coordinate 1,860 of CAIOCH010000164.1, forward strand.
CGCTGTTCGAGCGCCCCAAGATGGGCTTTGGCGTGCCGCTCGCCGAGTGGCTGCGCGGGCCACTGCGCGACTGGGCCGAGTCGCTCCTGGCCGAGGACCGCCTTCGCAGGGCCGGATTCGTCGATCCCGCCGCCGCGCGCGCCATCTGGTCGCGCACGCTCGATCCACGCGCCGCCTCGAGCGGCTATGAAGCGTGGAATCTGCTCATGTTCGAGTCGTGGCGCGCCCGCTGGGGGCACTGACACCGGCTGGTCGCCGCTGCACGGAATCGGCGGAAATTGCCGATAGTTCGCGCACCCGCACGGGTTCTCCCCGCAGCCACCATGCCGACCACCGACCCACATGCGCCGATCCTCCTCTCGCCGCCCCACCTCACGGGCGAGGAGCGCGCATTCGTGGACGAGGCGTTCCGCACCAACTGGATCGCGCCGCTCGGGCCGAATGTCGACGGCTTCGAGCGCGAGATGTGCGGCGCGCTCGGCACGGGGCTGCATGCCTGCGCCACCTGCTCGGGCACCGCGGCCATCCACCTCGGGCTCATCCTGCTCGGGGTGCAGCCCGGCGATCTGGTGCTCTGCTCGAGCTTCACCTTCGTGGCCAGCGCCAACCCCATCCGCCAGCTCGGCGCCGAGCCGGTGTTCATCGACAGCGAGCCCGAGAGCTGGAACATGTCGCCCGCGGCGCTCGAGCGCGCGCTGACGACGCTCGCGCGCGAGGGCCGCACGCCGCGAGCCTGCATCACCGTGGATCTGTACGGCCAGGGCTGCGACTACGCGGCGATCGCACCGCTGTGCGCGCGCCACGGCGTGCCCATCCTCGAGGACGCCGCAGAGGCGCTCGGCGCGCACGCGCACGGTCTGCCCTGCGGCACCTTCGGCGACATCGCCGCCTTCAGCTTCAACGGCAACAAGATCATCACCACCTCGGGCGGCGGCATGCTGGTCGCCCGCAGCGCCGCGCACGCCGAGCGCGCGCGATTCCTCGCCACCCAGGCGCGCGAGCCTGCGCCGCACTACGAGCACGCCACCGCGGGCTTCAACTACCGCCTCTCCAACCTGTGCGCAGGCGTGGGCCGCGGGCAGTTGCGTACGCTCGCCGCGCGCGTGGCGCGCCGCCGCGCCATCTTCGCGCAGTACGACGCCACCATCGGCCGGCTGCCCGGCGTGACCGGCATGCCAGAGCCATCGTGGAGCCGCTCCACACGCTGGCTGTCGGCATTCACCGTCGACCCGCGCACCGCAGGCTGCACCCGCGACCAACTCCTCGCGGCGCTCGCCACCGAGCGCATCGAGGCGCGCCCCACCTGGAAGCCCATGCATGCGCAGCCGCTGTTCGCGGGCACGCGCATGTTCGCGCACGATCCCGCGCGTCCGCCCGTCTGCGAGCAGCTGTTCGCCGAGGGAATCTGCCTCCCCAGCGGGTCCGGCATGCGCGATGCGGAGCTCGCCCGCGTGATCGACTGCACCCACCGCGCCCTCGCGGGCACGCGTACTCGGACGCACGCGACCGCGTGAGCCGAACGCGCTACGATTCGCGCCCCCATGGCTACGCCAAACGACCAGTCGACGCATGAAGCCAGCGCAGCCGCGCCTGTGGGTTTTACCGGCGCAGCCGCGCCTGTGGGTCATACCGGCGCAGCCGCGCCTGTGGTCCTCGTCACCGGCGCAGCCGGGTTCATCGGATCGCACGTGGCGCATCGGCTGCTCGACCGCGGTGAGCGCGTGGTGGGACTCGACGACCTCAACGACTACTACGACCCCACGCTCAAGGAGGCGCGGCTGGCCAAGCTGCTGCCGCGGCCGGGCTTCACGTTCGTCAAGCTCGATGTGGCCGACCGCGCGGGCATGGAGGCGCTGTACGCCACGCACCGCTTCGCGCGCACCGTGCACCTCGCCGCGCAGGCAGGCGTGCGCTACTCGATCACCAATCCCCACGCGTACGTGCACTCCAACATCGTGGGCTTCCAGAACATCCTCGAGGGGTGCCGCTTCGTGCACGAGCAGTGCGGCGGCTGCAGCCACCTGGTGTACGCGAGCTCGAGCTCGGTCTACGGCGGCAATGCCAAGCTCCCCTTCTCGGTCCGCGACTCGGTCGACCATCCGCTGTCGCTCTACGCCGCCAGCAAGAAGGCCAACGAGCTGTTTGCGCACACCTACTCGAACCTGTTCCGCCTGCCCACCACGGGCCTGCGCTTCTTCACCGTGTACGGTCCGTGGGGGCGACCCGACATGGCGCTCTTCCTGTTCACGCGCAACATCCTCGAGGGGAAGCCGATCGACGTGTTCAACCACGGGCGCCACCGCCGCGACTTCACCTACGTCGACGACATCGTCGAGGGCATCCTGCGCACCCTCGACCGCCCCGCGGTGCCCAACCCCGCGTTCGACGCGGCGCACCCCGATCCCGGCACCTCGAGCGCGCCGTGGCGCGTCTACAACATCGGCAATTCCCGCCCGGTGGAGCTGCTCGACTACATCGCCGCCATCGAGCGCTGCACGGGGCGCAAGGCGACCATGAACCTGCTGCCGCTGCAACCGGGAGATGTCCCCGACACCATGGCCGATGTGTCCGCGCTCGAGTCCGACACGGGTTACCGACCGACCACCACGGTCGAGACGGGCGTGGCGCGCTTCGTCGAGTGGTATCGGTCGTACTACGGCGTCTGAACCAAACCGCGCTACGCTGCGCGCATGGCAAGCGTCTGCTTCTACTTCGAGCTGCACCAGCCCTGGCGCCTGCGCCGCTACTCGGTCTTCTCGAACGATCCGTTCTACTTCGACAACGACGCCAACGAGCGCATCCTGCGGAAGGTGGCCGACAAGTGCTACCGGCCCGCCACGCGCAAGATGCTCGACCTCGTCAAGCGGCATGACCGCCGCTTCCGCTGCGCGTACTCCATCACGGGCACCGCGCTCGAGCAGCTGCAGATGTGGGCGCCCGACGTGGTCGACACGCTGCGCGAGCTCGTCGACACGGGCGCATGCGAGCTCATCGGCGAGACGAGCCACCACTCGCTCTCGTTCCTCTTCTCGCGCGCCGAGTTCGACGAGCAGGTCGATCGCCACCAGCGCAAGATGCAGGAGGTCTTCGGCGTCACGCCGCGCATCTTCCGCAACACCGAGCTCATCTACTCGAACGCCCTCGCCGAACACATCGCGCGCCGAGGCCAGCACAAGGCGATCATCTGCGAGGGCGTCGACCGGCTGCTCGGCTTCCGCTCGCCCAACTACGTCTACGCGCCGCCGGCGACCACCGCCGACACGGGCGACCTCGCCGACCGGCCCGTCAAGCTGCTGCTCAAGAACTACCGCCTGTCGGACGACATCGCGTTCCGCTTCTCCAACCGCGGCTGGAAGGAGTGGCCGCTTTCCGCCGAGAAGTTCGCGGGTTGGGTGAACCAGATCAACGGCGACGGCTACTGCTGCAACCTGTTCATGGACTACGAGACGTTCGGCGAGCACCAGTGGGCCGACACGGGCATCTTCGAGTTCCTCGACGCGCTGCCCGGCGCGGTGTACGACGCCAACCACGGCCACAACGACTTCCTCTCGCCGAGCCAGCTGCTCGAGTGCTACGAGCCCGTGGGCGAGTACGACGTGCCCGAGTGGATCTCCTGGGCCGACAGCGAGCGCGACCTGAGCGCGTGGCTCGGGAATCCGATCCAGGATGGCGCCGCCGCCGAGCTCTACGCGCTCGAGGGCGCCGTGAAGGAGCGCCACAGGGCGGGCGATCCCTACATCCTCGAGGACTGGCGCAAGCTCACCACCAGCGACCACCTCTACTACATGTGCACCAAGTACTGGTCGGACGGCGATGTGCACAAGTACTTCTCGCCGTACGACAGCCCGTACGACGCGTACATCAACTTCATGAACGTGCTCGACAACCTCAAGTCGCGCGCAGGAGTGAAGAGCCACGCCCGGGTCCGCGGCGCCGCGGGCACCTGATCCGCGTCAATCCCCGAGCGCGCGGCGGCGGTTGTGGCGCACCAGCGCCAGGATCGATGCCACGCCGAGCGGCGTCATGACCGTGATCTCCGCCACGCGGTGCACGAGCTCGGCCACGATGGCCTGGCTGGTCGACACCGGTTCGTGCGAGATCATGGGCGCGAGGATGCCGATCACCCACTCGCGGATGCCGAGGCCGTTGGACACGATGGGCAGCAGCGTGGCGATCACGCTCACGCTTCCGAGCACGATCGCCGTCTCGAGGTCGATGGGCGCCCCGACCAGCTGGAACACCGCCCAGTAGCGCAGGGTCCACAGCGCGAGCTCGACCTGCCGCACCAGCAGCGCCTGCGACAGCGAGCGCAACCGCGGTACCCGCATGCCGAGCGCGAGCACCGTGGGCGCGAGCAGCGCCCACTCGCCGTTCCATCCGATCCAGCGCAGGAACACCAGCGCCAGCAGGAACATGCTCGCCACCGTGCCGCTGAGCGAGATGGCCTCGACGATGGTGCGCAGCGTGTGCGCCGCGCGGATGCCGTGGCGCAGCCGGTGGTAGGCCACGCGACCCACGAAGCCCGGTTTGAGCGGCAGGTAGTTGGCGAAGGCCGACGCGGCGATGAGCGCCTGCATTTCCCAGAAGGGCACCGCACCGAACCGGCGCATGAGGATGTGGAACAGCGTGCCCGTGAGCAGCGCCCCCACCGCGATCGAGCCGAGCACGAGCACCACCGCCACCGGCGGCGGATCGCGCAGCGCGGCGAGCGCCCGCGCGAATTCCTCGCGCTCGCGCACCGCCGTGTAGATGGCGGCCGCAAAGAACGCGAGGCCCACCACCAGCCCGCCCACGCGCAGCCAGAAGCGCACGCGCTCCGATGCCCAGCCGGTGTTGTTGCCCGTGTCACCGGCCATGCTGCGCCGCGCGCTGCCTCACTGCTTGATGTTGAGCTGCCTGGCCCGCTCGTCGCGCGCCTCGATGAGCCACTGCTTGCAGTCCTCGGCGTAGGCCTTCACCTCCGCGAAAGCCGACTCGAGCGAGCGCGCGAGCTCGGGATCCTCGGGCCGGCGCACACGAACCGCCAGCCACGGGATGCGCACCACGGGCGATTCATCGTCGCGCAGCACCTTGTCGAGGGCCTCGAGCTCGGGCACCGCGGCGCTCGTCTCGACGCCGCCAGCGGCGACGACCTCGAGCAGATCCTGCGCCTCGCGGCCCGCCTCGATGCGCTTTCCCTTGGGGCAGGCGAACACGAGCCATGCGCGCGCCTCGGGCCACAGGCGGCGCGCCGCGTCGGCGAGCAGCTCGCCCGCTCCCTCGAGGGCGCGGCCAGCGTCGTCGGGAATCGCGGCGGGCATGGACACCTTGCGCACCAGCGTGTGCGACAGCAGCGCCACCAGCTCGGGATCGGGCGCCTGCGTCGTGTCGCGCAGCCGTGCCAGCGACTGCTCGACCCACTCCTTGGTCACGCGCTCCCCGCTCAGGTGCACCACGGTCGACTCGACCTCGAGTCCCAGGGGCGAGGGCTCGAAGCCCGTGGTCGTGGTGCGCCAGTTGACGATGGCGTGCAGCGACAGGAACGCACCGGAGAGCGCGTCGTCGCGCAGCGCGGCGCTGGCGTCGGTGAGTGAGATGTCGACGGGAATGCGCAGCGACTCGCCCGGCTGCAGGGTGAACTGGCGGTCGATGGGGACCAGCACCACCTGCGGGGTTCGCGGCATTTCGCCGGGAACGTGCACCGACGCCGAGACGGTCATCGAGTCCTTGAGCGGCCCCTCCGGGCCGATCGACAGCGGCCAATCGCTGCGGTTGACCAGCTCGATGTCGAAGAGCAACTGGTCCCACGGCCGCGCGTCGACCTGGCGCGGCACCACCCGCAGCAGCATGGACAGGCTGGCGTCGCGCAGCAGCTTGGCGAAGCCCAGCGGCATGGCGCCCGCAGCCTCGACCGCAGCGGACTCGGGAATGATGAGCGGCGTCGATCCGAGCAGCTTGTAGA
>CAIOCH010000165.1 GCA_903856525.1 uncultured bacterium
CGATGTTGACCCACTCGCCCACGAAGCTGTCACCGAGGTGGCCGTCGTGCGACTTGTTGGAGTGGCCCTGGAAGATGGTGCCGCCGATCTCGCCACCCGCGCGGCAGTGGGGACCGATGACCGTGGAGGCCTTGAGGAGCGAACGCTCGGCGACGGTGGAGCCGTCGAGTACCGCGCACGGGCCAACGAGCACGGACAGCGGCCGCACCACCACGTGTGGTCCGAGGACGATCGGCCCCTTCGATGCATCGAGCACACAGAGCGGGCCGATCTGCGCGGTGGGATCGATCAGGATGGGATGCGTACCGAACGACTGGCCTTCATCGGGTCGAAGGTGGCGACGCACGGCGTCCGCACCAAGCGCCACGATGTCCTCGGCGAGCGTGGCGGCGATGCGCGCCGTCAGGTCCCACGGCGCGCCCGCGAGATCGGCTTCGACCGTGCGCGTGGGGGTGATCGGCCTTCCCGCTGCCGCGGCAGCAAGCCCAGCGAGCCGAGCTGCAGGCAGCGAGGCAGCGACGATGGCGCCGGTGGGATGGGCGAGCACCTCGCCGTGTCCAACGGATGCGAGGATTCCCGCGCTGAGCAGTCGGCCGTTCACTGCCAGGCACTCGTCGGCGTCGGGCACGGCGTTCACCGCACGGCCGGTTCGCTCCGAAACCAGGGGCGCCAGCCGCGCCTCCGTGAGCAGCACCGAGGCACGGCGTCCGACCGCCCACTCGATCCGCTCGAGGAGTGTGCCCAGCCCGGCACGGAGCTCGAAGGCGGCGCGCAGATCGGTCAGCGGCCCGAATGTTCCCCGTGCATCATCGAAGACGACCAATGGGCGGGTATCGGTGGAGGCCACGGCGGACGGATGCATGCGGGGGAATGTACCCGCGTCGATCAGGCCAGGTCGCGCGCGGCGCCGGGGATCACCCGCTTGGCCGTCGAGAATCCCCACAATGGGCGGGTCTTCTCCAGAAGCCAGACGGTGGGCACGGCGACGAGACCGTTGACGAGCGCCACCTTGGCCTGACGCCAGACCTCGCCACCGCCCGTGCCCGGCCACCACGAGGGTGTCTCGTCGCGGAGCAGCAGCATGCGCAGCACCCAAACGGCGACGAAGACCACGGACGCGAGCAGCGAGAAGACGAGCGTGGCGAAACCGCTGGAGATCGGGTTGCGGCGGTACAGCAGCGTGCGCAGCGGCACCACGGCGAGCGAGCCCAATGCGAATCCCAGTGTCCACGGACCGAGGACGACCAGCTGCGTGCCATCGCTGCGCAGCACGGGCGAGAGGAGATCGGCGAGCAGTCCTGCCATCATGGCGATGCGGACCGCGTATGGACGCGGGGCGGAGAGGATGGCGAAGACCACGACGCAGGGCAGGAAGCGAGGCTGCGACTCGCCGATCTTGAGAATGCCGCCGAAACTCGCGTCGATCGCGAGCGCGATGAGGGTGAAGAGGATGTAGACGGCCCACCTCACGGCGTGCCCTCGGGTGGATCGATGGCGACGACGACGGTGGCCTCATCGACGAGGTGCGCGAGTGGCTCGACCTCGACGACGCGGGCGAGCGGCACCTGGTCGTTGGGAAGCACGCGGCGCACGCGGCCCACACGCATGCCCTTCGAGACATTCCCGTAGCGATCGTCGGCGAGACGGACCACCTGCCCCTCGCGAACCTCCGCGTCGGAGGCGAGGTCGCCGAGCCACACGCCACCATCGGCGGGTTTGAGCACGGTGCCTGGGAAGACGGCGGGTGCACGATCGGCGTCGACGCCCTCGTCGGGGTAGATGCGCACTCCGAGGCTGCAGCGAACGCTGGGCCGCACGAGCGACACGAACTCCGCGGGATCATTGGCAACCACCCCGCCGAAGATGTCGCCGCGCAGGATGACGGCTGCATCGCGGTGCACCCCGTGGCGGGCACCGAGGCTGATGCGCACGAGTCCCTCGCGCCGGGTGGGGTCGATGCCGATGACGGCCGCGGTTTCCAACTGCACGCCGCCGGAGCCGGCGCGCGCGCGCACGGCCTTGACCGCCGCGAGGTCGCGCTCCAAGGCCTCGGTCTTGAGCCGGGACTGCTCGAAGAGGGTGCGGTAGCGCTCGGCTGCCATTTCCAGTTCGATCACCTCGGGGGCGCGCGGATCGAACACCTCGCGCGGAGGCCGGATGCGCTCGCGCAGCGCCATGCCGAGGTGCATGATGGGCACGATGGGCACCGCCACGATGCGGGCGACATCACCCGTCCACGGCGCGAGTGCACGCGCCGGCAGGATGGCGAGGACCAACGCCAGCACCGCCAACGCGCCGTCGAGCCGAGGCCCGCGGAGCCGCGTGGAGAGGTACTGAAGCAGTTTGGTCGCGTTCATCCGCCCGTTCCCTCATTGGGAAGACTCTCGATCCGCGGGGGCCCATCTGCGGAGTCCGCCCACAGAGTCCCCATCTGCAACGTTCCGATCTGCACGCCCGCCATCCGTCTGGCCCGTCCGTGCGATTCAATCCGGTGCGTCGCGGCGCAGGCGGCCCGACACGATGCGGTTGACGCCGATGCAGCGTGGCGGGCACGCGGACTCTCTCCTGTCGACTGCAATGCTGTCGGCCGCGCCCTGGCCGAGGCACGCCGGCACCCCTCGTCCGACGTCGGTCTTCACGTACTTCAACCCTTCACGTGCTTCAACCCTTCACGTGCTTCAAACCTCGACGTGCTTCAACCCTCGTCGAGATCCGTATCCATGGTCGCCTTCCACTCCTCGAGGTTTTCGAGGTAGATGGCGGTTCCGCGCGCAACACAGGTGAGTGGATCCTCGGCGATGCGCACGGAAAGCCCCGTGCGGTCCTCGATCACCTTGCCGATGCCGCGCAGCATGGCGCCGCCGCCGGCGAGCATGATGCCGTTGTCGACGAGATCGGCGCTCAGTTCGGCATCGGCGTTCTCGAGCGTACGCAGCACGGCCTCGACGATCTGGCCGACGGGCTCGAGGAGCGCCTCGCGGATCTCCTCGCTCGACACCACGACCTTGCGCGGGAGTCCCTGCACCGCATCGCGGCCACGGACATCCATCGTGAGTTCCTTCTGAAGCGGCGCGGCGCTGCCGATCTCGATCTTGATGCGCTCGGCGGTCTGCTCGCCGATCATCAGGCCGTACTGCTTCTTCATGTGGTTGATGATCGCCTCGTCGAACTCGTCGCCGGCCACGCGGAGGGACTCGCAGGTGACCATGCCCGCGAGCGAGATGATGGCCACGTCGGTGGTGCCGCCACCGATGTCGACGATCATGCTGGCGGTCGGTTCACCCACGGGAAGCCCAGCGCCCATCGCGGCGGCCATGGGCTCCTCGATGAGGTACACCTTGCGGGCACCCGCGCGGGCTGCGCTCTCGAACACGGCCTTCCGCTCGACGGCGGTGATGCCCGATGGCACGGCGATCACGACCCGGGGCGCGAACAGGCGGCTGCGGCCCGTCACCTTGCGGATGAAGTAGGCGAGCATCGCCTCGGTGACCTCGAAGTCGGAGATCACGCCGTCCTTCATGGGGCGGATGGCGCTGATGGTGCCCGGGGTCTTGCCGAGCATCTCCTTGGCGGCCCAGCCGACGGCGGTGCCGTTGTTGAGGACCTTGTTGGTGCCCTTGCGGACGGCGACCACGGACGGCTCGTTCAACACGATGCCTTCGCCCCGGACGCACACCAGCGTGTTGCAGGTGCCGAGGTCGATGCCCATGTCGACGCTGAACCAACCGAAGAGTTTGTCGACGATGCTCACGGTCTCTCCCTCGCGGCCCTCCGCCGCGATCTAGGCCCACCGAGCGCCGGTGGGCGAGGTGGAAGGGTAGCAGAATGACGCAGCGCCGCGGAGGCGGCGCTGCGTCGGGGTATCGGATGCGTGCGCCCGGAGGGTTCCGAGCGGTCTATCAGGCGGTCGGCGGATTGCGCTCAGCGGATCACGTTGAGCGGTGAAACCGCTCAGCGAATCACGTTGAGCGGCGAACCCGGCTGTCCGCCCGCTTCGGCCTGCTTCATGTTCGACAGGCTGAGGACGGTGACGCCGAAGCCGAGCACAAGCGCGGCGATGACGAGAAGCGCGGTGTAGACATTCATCTCGCCGCGTCGGGTGCTGGTACGGGCTGCAGTCTTGGCCATGGGAAG
>CAIOCH010000166.1 GCA_903856525.1 uncultured bacterium
GTCGCCTCGCCTACGACATCAAGGGCAACAAGCGCGGCGTGTACTTCCTCACATACTTCAAGTGCGACGCGACCAAGATGACCGCCATCGAGCGCGACGCCCGCCTGAGCGAGAAGCTCCTCCGCTCGATGATCACCCGCGCCGACCACCTCACCGCCGATCAGATGGCGGCGATGGAAGGCCGTCAGCAGCTCGCCGACGAGATCGCCCTCCGCAAGATGCAGCCCACTGCAGCCGAGACGGCCGCCGAGACCGTCGAGACCGCCGACGCGGAGTGATCCGCACGGAGGTCCGGCGAATGGGCTGCTCGGGCGCGAGCTGAGGACCGGAGGTTCCAACTCCGGGACCAGGTTCCCGCCTCGGGATCCCCGACCGACGCCCGACGAAAAAGAAAGCCGCCCGCGCATCAGCGCGGGCGGCTTTGTTGTTGCCAAAGCGGATTGCGATCGGAATGGTCGCGGCCAAGCTCCGCTTCACATCGCGAACGGGATCTCCTCTTCCTGGATTCCCGAGTGGCCACCGCGGCCGCCAGAGGCGCCCGACGAGCGCGAGGGCGAGGGCGCGTAGCCCTCGTCGCCACCGCCGCCGCCACCACCACCCCGGCCCTCGACGAACTGGAAGTCCTCGATCATCACGCGCATCTTGGAGCGCTTCTGACCGTCCTTGTCCTCCCACGTGTCGAGCTTGAGCCGGCCCTCGATGAAGATCGGCTTGCCCTTCGTGAAGTACTTGGCGATGACCTCGGCGCGAGGGCCCCAGCACTCGCAGTCGACGAAGGTCACCTCTTCGCGCTCCTGCCCATCCTTGGTCTTGTACTTGCGGTTGACCGCCACGCCGATCTCGACGACCGACTGGTTGCCCGACGTCTGCTTGAGCTGGACGTCGCGCGTGATGTTGCCCATGAGGAGGACCTTGTTGTAGCTCGGCATCTCTCTGTCCTTTCTTGCGGCACTGGGAAGAGCCTCTGCCGCGAGGCGCGCTGCAGCGGACGATCCGCTGCAGCACTGTCTTTTCACACCCGTTCACGCCGTACCTGCACTTCATACCTGACGCGTCTTGCGGCGCAGGCCTGACGCGTCTCACGACGCAGGCACGATAGCGCCCGCACGATGTTCGGATTCTATCAGGGTGCACAGGTGACAGGAGATCCACTGCTGTTTTTCGCGGCACATTCTCGGTCCCGTGCACAAGCCGCACGCGGACAACGGCTTGGAGCGGAGCTCCGCCCGATCCGCCACTTTTCTTTTCACGGGGTTTCGGCCATACTGCGCGGCTCGCCACTCGTTGGGCGCTCTCGACCGCGTTGGTCGACCGCGTCCTAACTCACGGGGCCAGACGCCCCAGGACAGCGACCCATGGCACGTCCAGTCGAACTGCTTCTCACCCGCAATGTCGAGAACCTCGGCATCGTCGGCGACATCGTCAAGGTGCGCGCCGGATACGCCCGCAACTACCTCCTCCCGCACGCGCTCGCCGAGCATCCCACCGATGCCAAGATCGACGCGCTCAAGGACGCCCGCGCCAAGGCCCTCGCCGAGATCGCCGCACAGCGCCAGCTCCGCGAGGAGACCATCACCAAGCTCACCGGCGTGATCATCAAGCTCGTCCGCAGCTGCAACGACCAGGGTGTCCTCTACGGCTCGATCACGCAGCGCGACATCGCCGACGCGCTCGTCAACGCCGGCTACGCCGTCGACATGCGCGCCGTGCGCCTCGCCGCGCCGTTCCGCCGCATCGGCAGCTACACCTGCACCATCCAGTTCGAGAAGGAACTCAAGGCCGACATCAGCATCGATGTCGCCGCCGACCGCACCCTCGAGTCCGCCGAAGAGGCGAAGAAGGCCGAGGAGGCAGCAGAGGCCGCCATCCAGGCCGCCGAGGCCGAGGACCGCGAGGAGATGGCCGCGAAGGGCCGCCGCAAGTCGAAGGGCTGATCGCGTCTCAATCAAAGAAATCAGCGCGCTGGCTCCGGCCAGCGCGCTGTGTTTTTCGAACGTCGAATCGAGACCCTACCGCGAGAAGGCCTGGCTTTCTCACGCAGTCACAGAGGCCACGGTGCACCACACCCCCCCCACTCCCATCCTCACCAGAGGGAGCGCCCGCA
>CAIOCH010000167.1 GCA_903856525.1 uncultured bacterium
CACACGGTCAGCCGCCCGTTCACCGTCCTCGTGGTCGATGACCAGCCCCTCGTGGGTGAGGGAGTACGTCGGCTGCTCGCGCAGGTTCCCGAGGCGACGGTCGAGCTGTGCACGCACGCGGCGCAGGCGCTCGAGATGGCGCGTCGGCTGCAGCCTGCGGTGATTCTGCAGGACATCCTCATGCCCGATGGCGATGGACTCGAGCTCGTCGAGCGCTACCGCTGGGCGGTGGAGCTCGCGGAGACCTCCGTCGTCGTGCTCTCGGCGGAGGAGGATGCGGGCACCAAGGCGGAGGCATTCGCGCGCGGCGCCGACGACTACCTCGTCAAGCTGCCGCCCGCGCAGGAGTTCGTGGCCCGCGTGATCCACCACGCCGATGCTGCCCGCGCCCAGCGCGAGCGCAACCGGGCCTTCCGCGCCCTCGAGCGCGCCGAACGCGACCTCGCACGGCGGAACGCGCTGCTCGACGAGGCCAACGCGCGCCTCGCCGCTGCGAACCACGAGCTCGTCGTCGACGCCGACACCCAGCGCGAGCGGCTCGACCGGATCGCCGTGCTCTCGGGTGAGCTTGCGCGAGTGCAGGACCTCGACATCCTCCTCTCGCACATCCTGCGCGAGGCGGTCGCCCTGGTGGGTGCGGGCGCGGGGGTCGTGTTCCTGGTTGCGGAGGGCATGCTGCACGCTGCGGAGATCGTCGGCGCAAGCGAGGTACGCACACGCGACATCGCCCTCGACGCCGCGACGGTGGCGGGGCAGGTGGCGGTTGCGACCGATCCGATCCGGCTCGGCGCCGACGAGTGCGCGCTGGCCGGGCGCAGCGCGCCGGCGATCGGCACCGAGGAGGTGCTCGGGCGCCGTGCGGAGAGCGCACTCGTCGTGCCCATCGTGCGCGCGGGCGACCGTGCCCTCGGGTGCATCGCCCTCACCGACGGCCGCGCCTTCGACGAGAGCGACGAGAGGCTCCTCGTCCACTTCGCGTCGCTCGCGGCGGTCGCGGTCGAGCGTGCCCAGCTCGTGCGCTCGATGATCCTGCGCATGATCGCCATGGCCGAGCTGCGCGACCCCACCGAGACGGCGGGTCATGTCGGCCGCGTGGCAGACCTCTCGATCATGGTCTACGACCACTGGTGCGACGCCCACGGCCTCCCCCGCGACGCATCGATGCGCGCGCGCGACACGCTGCGCATCGGCGCGCTGCTCCACGATGTCGGCAAGGTGGGCATCGCCGACGCCATCCTCAAGAAGCCCGGCAAACTCGACGACGCCGAGTTCGCCGAGATGAAGCGGCACACGCAGATCGGAGCCGAACTGTTCGCTGGCATCCGCACCGATTTCGACGAAGGCGCCGCGGAGGTCGCGCTCTGCCACCATGAGAAGTGGGACGGCACCGGCTACCCCCGCGGGCTTGCAGGCGGCTCGATCCCGCTGTTCGCGCGCATCGTGGCCGTTGCCGATGTGTTCGACGCGCTGAGCTCGAAGCGCGCCTACAAGGACGCCTGGCCGCGCGAGCGCATCGCCGAGCTGTTCCGCGGCGAGGCGGGCAGGCACTTCGATCCCGAGTTGGCCGCGATCCTCCTCGCGCACCAGCCCGAGGCCGAGGCGATCAGGGCGCGGCGGCCGGAGTGAGTGCGGGCGGATTTCGCCACAACCGCTCGACCAGCGCAGCCCCCTCGGGATCGGCCGCACGAAGTTCGCTCCGCACGAACGGGTAGAAGTCGTTGGTGCCGAAGAGCGCCTCGCTCC
>CAIOCH010000168.1 GCA_903856525.1 uncultured bacterium
AAGCATGCAGGCCGCTGTCATCGGCAACTTCGACGGAGTCCATGTCGGACACCGCCATCTCTTCCGCCTTGCCCGCGAGGCGGCGGGCGACGGCGCCGTGGTCGCCGTGACCTTCGAGCCGCTGCCGGCCGTCCTCGCTCTTGAGCGTAAGGTCGATGGGCCGGTCCGAAGCCTTCGCCGCACTGATCGCCCGCAGGTGCGCCAGCTGGGTCGCGCGGTCGGTGTCCTGGAAGTACATCGGCGGCATCTGCGACACGAACCAGGGCACGACGCTCTCCGCCGTCGCGCGGAAGGAGTGGGCGAGTTCGTCCACGATGCTGGTGGCGTCGGGATGAGCGTGGGTCGAGGAGGGCGCGCTGGTCATTTCGGGTATGTTCCGTGGAGCGGAAGGGGTACAGGATACCCTCTCCCCGCACCGCGCCGCGATGCGCGGCGGGCTTCAGATGCAGGCAGTCGTCATCGGCAACTTCGACGGAGTCCATGTCGGACACGCGCACCTCTTCCGGATCGCCCGCGAGGCGGTGGGTGTTGGGCGCGTGGCCGCGGTGACCTTCGAGCCGCTGCCCGCCGCAGTGCTGCGGCCGGACCGTCCCATGGGGCGACTCACGCCGCGGGATGAACGTCGCCAACTGCTCCGCGACGTGTGCGGTGTGGACAGCGTGCTGGAGCTGGAACCGACGCCCGAGCTTCTCGGACGCACGCCGGAGGAGTTCATCGCCGATCTGCGGGCTCGCCTGGCATTCGATGCGGTGATCGAGGGCCCGGACTTCCGCTTTGGCCGCGCACGGATGGGCGGACTCGACACCCTGCGGGCGCTCGGCATGGAGCGCGGCTTCCGCGTCATCGAGGCGCCGCCGCTCTCCGTCGAACTCACCGACGGCTCCTCCGTCGAGGCGCGCAGTTCGATCGCCCGCGCGCTGCTCGCCGAGGGTCGGGTTGCCGACGCCGCCTGCGTGTTCGGCCGCCCGTACGAACTCCGCTGCACCACCACCCGTGGAGACCAGCGTGGTCGCACCATTGGCTGGCCCACGATGAACCTCGACGCGGCCGGGCGCATCCTCCCCGCCGACGGCGTCTACGCCGGAGCGGCCACGCTCCCCGATGGCCGCACCGCCATCGCCGCGATCTCGGTCGGGACCAAGCCCACCTTCGGAGAGAGCCCCCGCACGTGCGAGGCGACGCTCCTTGCCCCCGACGGGGCGCCCCTCTCGCTTCCTCTCGACTGGTATGGGTTCCCGCTCCGCCTCCGCTTTCACCGATGGATCCGCGGCATGGAGCGGTTCGGCTCCCTCGAGGCCCTCCTTGCCCGCATGGAAGTGGACCGCGTCGCCGTTCTCGCTGCGGCAGCCTCCGCGGCGGAGCCGATAGATCATCCGTCGCCGCCTCCCGCGCTCCCCTGAGGCACGGCGCTCCCATGAGCTACCTCACCAACACGACCGTCGACGATCTCGCCCGCGAACTGCGGGGTGCGAGCCGTGTGCTCGTCACCACCCACCAGAAGCCCGACGGCGATGCGCTCGGGTCGGTGCTGGCGGTGGTGCGCGCCTGCCAGGCCATCGGCGTCGCGGCCGAGGGCTGGGTGGTCGATCCGTGCGAGGGCAACCTCCGCTCCTTCGAGGGTGCCACGCACGTGGCGCATGTCCATCCGCGCAGGCCGGAGCTTCCGGCCGATGCGTTCGATCTCGCCGTCGTGGTCGACACCGGCGCGTGGACGCAGCTCGAGGTGATCGCACCGTGGCTGCGCGCGCGGCATGACCGTGTGATCGGCCTCGACCATCACGCGCGCGGCGACCAGGTGGCCGCGCGGCGCGTGGTCGACGTCGGCTGCGGCTCCTGCACCGCGCTCCTGGCACGTCTCGTCGACGCGCTCGGCGTACCGCTCGCCGCGGGTGCCGACGAGCGGGGGCGCGGCTCGATCGCCGAGGCGCTCTACATGGGCCTGGCCACCGACACGGGTTGGTTCCGCTTTCCCAACGCCCGCGCCGCCGAGTTCGCCCTTGCGGCGCGTCTGCTCGAGGCCGGCGTCGACAAGGACGCGATGTACCAGCAGATCGAGCAGTCGAGCCGCGCCGAGCGCGTGGAACTGCAGGGCTGCGCACTCTCGAGCCTGGAGATGATCGCCTCGGGCCGCATCGCCCTCATGCGCCTGCGCGCCGACGACTTCGCCGAGACCGGCGCCATGCTCGAGGAAACCGCGGGCATCGTGAACATCCCCATGGAGATCGCCGCCGTGCGCGCATCGGTCCTTGCCGTCGAGGACACGCAGGCGGGCGTCATCAAACTCAGCTTCCGCTCCAAGCCGGCCGACGACTCGGGCACCTTCATCGACGTCAACGAGCTCGCCTCGCGCTTTGGCGGCGGTGGCCACGTGCACGCCGCGGGCGCCAAGCAGCAGGGCACCCTCGACGAGGTCATCGCGCGCGTACGCGCGGCGGTCGGCTGAGACCGCCCGCCGCAGGAATTCGTGTGGATTGCCTCCGGCCTCGGGTCGAGCCCGATCAGGTTCACTCGGACGAACGCCGGTCGGCGGGTGGCGGTTGTTCTGGAGCTGGCTGGCGATACCCATCCGATCGACGTCGCAGGCGCCATCGAAGACGCCATCGGGGGGTCTCGCGCGTTTCGGCCGATGCGGCTGATGTCAGATTCCGTGCTGCACTTTTCTGACAACAGAATTGCGGCGCTTCAGGAGATCGTGAGGGCTGAGACCGGCCTCTGATGGAAGTCCGGCCCGGCGAA
>CAIOCH010000169.1 GCA_903856525.1 uncultured bacterium
CGCCCTTCGGACGCTCGTGTCGGCGCTGGCGCTGCACGATGCCGACGCGACCTCGAGCGAGACGACCCCCGCGGGCATCGAGAGCGCGAAGCGCCAGGCGCTGCGCCTCGTCGCCAAGACCCCGACCCTCATCGCCAACTTCGACCGCCACCGCACTGGCAAGGCGTTCGTCCGCCCGAACAAGTCCTACGACATCGCCACCAACTTCCTCTGGATGCTCAACGGCGAGAAGCCGACCGAGGCGATGGCGAAGGGCCTCGATATCTGCCTGATCCTGCACGCCGACCACGGCCTCAACGCGTCGACCTTCGCGGGTCGCGTGACGATCGCCACGCTGTCGGACATGTACAGCGCCATGACGACCGCCGTCGGCACCCTCAAGGGCCCGCTCCACGGCGGCGCCAACGAGGAAGTCATGATCATGCTCGACGAGATCGGCTCGATGGACAACGTCGAACCGTACATCAAGGGCAAGCTCGAGCGCAAAGAGCTCATCATGGGCTTCGGTCACCGCGTCTACAAGGCGTACGACCCGCGCGCGACCTACCTCAAGACCTTCGCCAAGCAGATCGCCACCGACACCGGCAACCTCAAGCTCTTCGAGATGAGCCAGAAGATCGAGGGCCTCGTCCTCGACGCCAAGGCCGGCAAGGGCATCTTCCCGAACGTCGACTTCTACAGCGCGACGACCTACCACTGCCTCGGCATCACCACCGACCTCTTCACCTGCATGTTCGCCATGAGCCGCATGTCGGGCTGGGCCGGCCACTGCATCGAGCAGCTCCAGGACAACCGCCTCATCCGCCCGCAGGCCAAGTACAACGGCCCGCACGCGGCGCCGTATGTGCCCATGGCCGGGCGTTGAGGGCTGGCCGAGCGAGGCGACGGAGTCGATGAGCCCGCCGACCGGCGGATCGAGCGAATGGCGTGCGGGTCGCGGAACCGCGGTCGCCTCCGCGACGCGATCATCTTCCATCTCGCCGCGCTGGATCTCCGTGCGAGGCAAGTATCAGCCCTCGCGATTTCCTGAAGCGCTGCACATCTGTTGTCAGAAAAGTGCAGCACGGAATCTGACATCAGCGGCATCGGCGCGAACCGCGCGAGACCCCCGATGGCACCTTCGATGGCGGCTGCGGGATGACGTTCAGCATCGACTGGGCGCGAACGGTGTGACTCGCGTGGTCGGCACTCGCATCGCAGAGCGAGCTTGAGCCCATGAACTGGATCTCCCCTCGAGGCCGGTCTCGGTCCACGCGATCTCCTGGAGTACCTCCTTTTTTTCACGAATCGGCCTGCAAATTTCCGATATCGCGCCGCAAGACAATCAGTGGATTCAAGAAAAGAGGATCGGCCATGTGTCGAAGCGTGATCTTGCTCATCGCGTCCGTGTTATCGCTCGGCATGTCACCTCGGATCGGGTTCACCACTCCTCCGCCGACCGCCGCAGAGCTGGAGTATGTACTGGCCATCCGAGACGCCTTCGAGGCATACGAGCGAGGCGAGATCGCGCGCGTACGAACGGAGCTGGCCAACATCCGAGCGCTCGGGCTTGAGGGAGCCTTGGGTCGATTCGAGTTCCGACTGCTCGAGCAGCGTTCGTCGCCGCAGTGGAGGTGCTCGGAGCCGAAGGCGGAGCGCACACTTGATGGCGAAGATGCGGAAGCGCCCTCTGATCCGTACTGGGTGCGGCCTACGCGCGAGGCTATCGAGGTTGTGAGGTCGACCGATGACAAGTTGATCGCGGTGATCCCGCGGGAGTCGCCGCTTGGGTCAGACGAGGAATTGCAGACGTGCTGCTTCGAGGCCATCGCCAGTCGAAACGGGGAGACCATTCTCCTCGGCGATTGGCGGGATCGTGGCTGGTTAGATCACCTGGCCTTGCTCCTTCGGCCTGAGGAAGAGCCCGACGTGCAGCCACTGGAGTATCCGATGCAACTTGTCGCGGCAAATGTCAGCCCAGATGGTCGGCAGGTTGCGATGGCCCACTACTCGAAGGGAGTTTCCACGCTCACGCAGGATGACTGGCGCGCGCCGAAACTCGTTGGAGTGCACAGCGACCCGAGGTCCATCGCGGTGGACAACAGCGGATTGGTCGCCGTGGGCTGTGATGACGGGAGCGTCGTGCTCTTGCGGACGGCTGGGGTCGCGGAGCTTCCCCCGATCGAGGCGCGTTTCTTTGCGCTCGATCACGAGGTCACGCGCGTGGAGTTCATCGGCGCGGACAGCGTGGAGGCCGAGGACATCCGCGAGCACAAGGTACGTTTCCGACTGGATGGCGTGGCCAATCGCGTGCTGACGGAGCACCCCTTGACCGGCGCGAATGGCGGCGACGTCGTCCGCTTCGGAACTGCACGGGAGCATGGCGAGTCTGTCGCCGCCTTTCGGCATGATGGCGAGCGATTCGGTGGATCAGCGGTCTGGTCCACCGCGCGCGGTCGGCGGCTCGGCGAGGCCGACTCCGCGACGTTCGAGGAGTCCGCGGCGACCAGGCTGGAGCCATCTGCGATCAGTCCCGACGGACGCACGATTGCCAGATCACTTGAAGACGGAATGGTCGAACTTATCGACGTGCGGACGGGGCGGAGACTCGGGTTCCTCGATGCGAGCGGGCCGATCGGCGCGCCGCTGCGAAACGATGTGCCGATCGAGTACCCATCGCTCGGGGGCTGGATGTTCGTCGCGGACGATGTTCACGGGCTCGCCTTTCATCCGGATGGTGCGACCCTGGTTGCCGCCACCGCGTGGGCCTTTCTCCGCTGGACGCTCCTGACGCCGCCCGACGCCCCCTGATCCCGCCCGAGAATCCGTCCCGCCCGCACAACCGCTACAGCCTGCCGCCAGGGGCGGTCGGCTCGCGGGGCTGTGCCTTCAGTCGCCTGCCGTCCATGTCGAAGTACCCGCGCTCGCGCAAGGATTGCGTGGGCGGAGACCCGCATGGACTCATCAGCCGAGATTCGTCCCAACGGCGACGATGACATCCCCAACCGCGGGCGCGCGCGCGCGCCGAGGCTCGACCGCTCGATGGCGGAGACGCTGCCGCTCGGACCCGAGCATCCCGCGACGGCGCACCCGGCCACCGCGCATCCCACGCACCGGACGACCCACTCCGCAAGCCGCCGCACCAGCATCTATGGCGTCTCGGCGCGTCTCGACGCGATGAGCCACGGCGGCGAGCGCGAGGGCGACGAGGTCGGCCACTACAAGCTGCTCACCGAGCTCGGCACGGGTGGCTTCGGCACCGTGTGGCTCGCCAAGCGCACCTGCGACTTCGAGCAGAAGGTGGCGATCAAGATCGTCAAGCAGGGGCTCGACTCCGAGGCCGTGCTGGAGCGGTTCGGGCAGGAGATCCAGCTCCTCGCGCTCATGGACCACCCGCATGTGGCCAAGGTGTTCGACGCGGGAACCACGCCGTCGGGCCGACCGTACTTCGTGATGGACCATGTCGACGGCCGCCCGCTGACCAAGTTCGCCGACGAGCACCGCCTGACCATCGAGGAGCGCCTGCGGCTCTTCCTGCAGGTGTGCGATGCCATCCAGTACGCGCACTACAAGGAGATCGTGCACCGCGATCTCAAGCCGTCGAACATCCTCGTGGCTCCCGATGGCAACGGCGGCGCCAATGCCAAGGTCATCGACTTCGGCATCGCCAAGGCGCTCACCCACCGGCTGAGCGAGCAGTGCCGCGCCACCGAGTCGGGCCAGATGGTCGGCACCTACGAGTACATGAGCCCCGAGCAGGCCGAGGGGAATGATGCGGCCATCGATGGCCGCAGCGATGTCTACTCGCTGGGCGTGATCCTCTACGAGCTGCTCGTGGGTGCGGTGCCGTTCGCATCGAAGCAGCTCCGCAGCCAGACGCAGGAGGAGATCCGGCGCACCATCTGCCAGGATGATCCGCCGTCGCCCGCCGCCCGCCTGCGCGCGCTGCGCGAGGAGGGATCGGACCACGCGCGCCGGCTTGCGGACTTCCGCCGCATCACGCCGTCGCGCCATGCGCGCGCCCTCGCGGGCGAGCTTGGCTGGATCCCGCTCAAGGCGATGGGCAAGCATCGCGACGGCCGCTACTCGAGCCCCGAGTCGATGGCGGAGGACATCCGCAACTATCTGGCCGGGCGGAGTGTGGAGGCGGTTCCCCCGACGACCACCTACCGCCTGCGGAAGTACGTGCGCAGCCACCGCGTGGCACTGCTCATGGCGTGCTCCATGGCCATCGCGGCGGGCTCGTTCGCACACCGCTACTTCACCGCGATCGGTGCCGCGACCACGATCCACCCCGATCCGGAGTGGCTGGTCGACAAGACCGCCCTCGATGAGCGCCTGCCCCACGATTCGGTCGAGTGGGCCCTCAAGGCGCAGGAACAGCTCATCGCCGAGCAGTGGAAGCGCGTGAACGACCTGCGCGTGCAGAACAGCGCCGACGAGCGTCGCGCGCGCCAGGAGGCAGGTACCGGCGGCGACGCCGACCGACGCGTGGCGATCGAGCAGCGCGAGGACCTGATCGCGTCGCTCAAGCGGCCGCTGGCCATGCACTACGCGCGGCAGGCGTGGTTCCTGTTCCGGCTCGACCGCAAGGAGGATGCGCTCAGCAGCCAGAGGCTGGCGGCGGCGATCCTCAACGAGATCCCGAGCGATCGTCGCAAGTTCACCGACGAGGACATCGGCCGGCTGGCCATGTTCGGCGAGGCGCTCGAGCACTACCAGACGCGGAGCCCCCGCGATGTGGCGCCGCAGCTGTGGCGCGAGGCGGTCGGCGGCAGGATCGCCGCGTCGAAGTGACGGCGTGCGCGGACTCGGTCAGCGCGACTTGCGCGTCTGCGGATAGAGCAGCACGCGATCGTGGCACAGCAGCACGACGTCGTCGGCACCATCGCCAGTGAGGTCGGCCACGATCGCCATGCTCGGCTGGAACTCGCGGGGCTCGCCGCCCTGGAAGAGCCGCGACTCGAACACCTTGAAGCGCGTGATCGGCAGCAGGCGCCCGCTCTCGCTGAAGCTCAGGACGCCCAGCGACTGCTCGCCCGCGTCGAGCACGACCACATCGAGGAAGCCGTCGCCATTGACATCCCCCGACGCGAGCTCGTGATCGACCTGCTGCAGCCGGTCGCCGCGGTAGCTGGCGGACTCCTCGAGCACCAGTCGGCGCCCATCGAGTTGCGCCACGGCAAAACCATCGTCACCCACCAGCATGACCGCCTCGGAGTCGGCGCCGCGGAACGCGCCCGCGCGCACGGGACCGAACTTGAAGCCGTTCACGGCGTGTTCGTCGCCCTGGCTCCATTTCCACTCGGCGTCCTTGGTGAACACGGCCAGCGTGCCGTTCTCGCGGTCGCTCGCCACGAGCGAAAGGCCCTGCACGGTGAGCGCCACCAGCTTGGCGTCGGCGCGCGAGGCGTTCATCTGCGTCACCACCTGCCATCCCGGGGGCGTCGCATCGGGTGCGTAGCGCAGCGCGCGGATGAAGTTGCGGTCCGCGATCACGAGTTCCTTGCGTCCGTCGCCATCCACATCATGCGCCACCGAGTTGCCAGCGTTCGCGGCCTGTGCCAGTCCGAACTGCCCCATGTCCTTCGACTCGCGCAGCTCGAACACCCGCTTGCCGTCCTTGTCGGCGGCCTGCAGCATCGACATCGGCTTGTCGGCGGTGAAGAGGAGCAGGTCCACCTTGCCGTCCTGGTCGGCGTCGAGGTCGAGCACCGCGTCGGGGCCCTTGACGAGTGAGCCGAGCTTGACGATTTCGGCAGTTGCCGAGGCGTCGAGCGGCAGCAACTCCATCTGGTAGTTGCGCCCGTCCTTGGTGACGACCGCCACGCGCGGTCCGGTCTCGAGCTGCACCAGCGACAGCACCGCGGGCACTGCGCCCGGCGACAGCTGCATGGCGGTGGGGAAGGTGAGTGCGCCGTTCTCCCAGTGCGAGCGACCAACCACGCCCTCCTTCTCGGAGAGCACGAAGACCTCGTCGCCCGGCTTGCCGTCGACATTGCCCGCGGCGATCGCGTCGAGCTCGGCGAAACTCGGCTGCGAAACGCCCGGCTGAAGGCCGCGGCCCGCCTGCTGGCGGTACACCGTGACGGCGCTCGACGCGGGGTCGGTCGCGAGGACATCCACGAGTCCGTCACCGTCGACATCGGCCACGGCGAAGGCGCGCTTCTTGCCGCCCTTGGTGGAGAAGACCTCGATCGCCGCCTCGCGCGATCCCGCGGCGTCCTCCACGAGTTCCTCGATCACGATGCGCTTGCTCTGCCGCTCGATGCGCGCGAGCAGGTCCTTCTTCGCACCCGGAAGGCGCAGCGCCATCGCCTCACGCAGTGGCGGCATCTCGAAGCGCCGCTGCGCGCCGAGGCGCGCGACCTTGAGCCCCTTGGCATCGGCTTCGACACTCGCAAGCCACATGCGGATCGGCGCCGCGTTGTCGGGCGCCACGCCCACGAGGTCGTTGTGCCCGTCACCGTCGAAGTCGCCCACGACGATCGCCACCAGCGGATCGCCCGCGCCGAGCTCCACGGCCTCACCGAACTTGCTGCCGCCCGTGGCCGAGCCCTCGAGAGGCCACACCGTGATCTGTCCGCCCACGATGGCGGCGAGGTCGGGCCGCGGATCGCCGATGAGGTCGGCGATCACGAAACCATCGCGGCTTCCGGTGAGCCCCTTGAGCGGCACGCGGCGCTCGACATCGAACTCGCCGGGGCGCGTCTGCTTGAGGAACACCACGGTGCCCGGTTGGCCCGCGTACACGATGTCCATGAGGCCGTCGGCGTTGAAGTCATACGGCACCACCGCGTTCACCTGGTGCGATACCGGCACCTCGACGCGCTTGAAGCGCCAGTGCGGAGGCACCTCGTTCACTCCGCTGGTCGTCTCGACGGGGTCGTCGGGCGACGCGTTCGCCTTCTGCAGGTGCAGCTCGATGCGGCTCTTGAAGTTGTTGGCCGCGATCAGGTCGAGGCGGCCGTCGGCGTCCATGTCGGCGTGCGCGATCGGACCGGCGCTCGGGTCGATCTTGACCACCTCGAGCCCGTCGAACCCGAAGTAGGAGGCGATGTCGGCGTCCTGGGCGCGGACCGAACCCGCACTCGCGAGGAGCGCTGCGGCGGCGGGAGCGAGAACGATGCGCGGGAGCGGGAAATCGAGCTGCATGAAGTGCTTCCTGGGAATCCGTGACGCGCCACGGTGGGCGCGTCGGGACGGGTATAGTACGCCCTCCCGCACCGCACTGACGAGGTCGCCCGTGTTCCGCACCAACCTGATTTCCGCACTGGCAGCGCTGGCCGTAGTCTCGATCTCCGGCCTCTCGAGCGCCGACACCGTCCGCCTCAAGAGCGGCGCGTCGGTCGATGGCACCGTGCTCAAGCGCACCGAGCGACGCATCTGGATCGACGTCGGCGCCGACGTGCTGAGCTTCTCCATGGACGACGTCGCCAGCGTCGACTCGACGAGCGCGGCTGCCAATGTGGAGACCAGGCAGGACACGCTGTTCTCGACCGCATCCGGCCTCGCCGAGCTGCCGCCGCGCGAGCAGGCCAAGATCCTCGGCCCCGCGGTCATCAAGGTCTCGACCCCGGGTGGCCTCGGTTCGGGCGTCGTCCTCTCGCGCGATGGGTACGCCATCACCAACGCCCACGTGGTGCAGGGCGAGACGAACCTGCGCGCCACCGTGTGGTTCGCGCAGCCAGACGGCACGCTCAAGCGCACCGACATCGACGATGTCGAACTTGTCGCGCTCAACAACCACATCGACCTCGCGCTGATCAAGCTCAAGCATCCCGAGGGCAAGGATTTCCTCTTCGCGCCCGTGCAGGATGCCGAGAAGCTCGAGATCGGCCAGAACGTGTTCGCCATCGGCAACCCGCTCGGCCTCGAGCGCACGCTCACGCAGGGCGTGATCTCCACCACGCAGCGAAACTTCGACGGCCTCACCTACATCCAGACCGACACGCCGATCAACCCCGGCAACTCGGGCGGTCCGCTCTTCAACACCAAGGGCGAGGTCATCGGCATCACCAACATGGGCATCCGCGGCGGCGAGGCGCTCGGCTTCGCCATCCCCGCGCGCTACGTGAAGGACTTTATCCGCAATCGCGAGGCGTTCGCCTACGACCGCAACAATCCGAATTCGGGGCACAACTACCAGAAGCCCCCGTCGCGTCAGCGCGAGGGCGCGCCGCCGAGCCTCAAGGATGGCAGCGCGAAGGGGTCGTCTGCCAAGTAAGACGAGCCCGCCGAGAAACGAGCGGGTCCGCGCTCCCAAGATGGGAGTCCCGCGGCGTGCCTGGACCCACTGGCCCCCGCGGTGTCCACCGTCCAGCCCGCCCACTCCCGCGTCACGCGCCACACCCACCCAGCGACATCCAGCCAGCCACTCCCGAGCCACGACGAAATCCCAGGGAACTTCAAAGGAACCACCGTGCAGCGTCCTTCCAACATCACCGTCACCTTCGCCGCAGCGTTCACCGTCACCACCATGTCGTCGTTCGCGCTCGCCGCCGATGCGCTGAGCATCCGCGACCTCGCTCCGAGCAACGCCATGCTGGTGCTCGGCGCCGACGACATCCGCGGCACCGTCGACCGCATGGGCCCGACCGCGCTCGGCCGACTCTGGGCCGACCCCGCGCTGGCCGAGGATGTGAAGAAGTTCAAGGAGCAGCTCGAGAAGGGTCTCATCGAGGCCGCCACCGAGGCGGGCATCGCGCGCGAGGATGTCACCTGGCCCTCGAGCGCCGGTCTCGCCGTGCTCGCCGACATCGACGAAGAGCTTGGGCTTCCCAGCATCGAGATCATCTTCTTCTGCGACTGGGCCGCCGAGGCCGAGAAGGCCGCCAAGCTGTGCGATGCGATTCTGGAGAACATGAAGGAGTCCGCCAAGGCCGCCGGCGAGGAGATGAAGAGCGACGAGATCCGCGGACGGCGCGTGCTGATCACGCCGACTGCGGGCGGCGGCGACGAAGCGGCGGGCGACGGCATGGATGGCGAGTTCGAGGACGAGTTCGGCGGTTTCGGCGCCATGCCCGACATCGGACCCAAGCAGTTCGTGTTGGCGTCCGACAAGGGGCGTCTGTTCGTGGCCAGCTCCACCGCGTCGATGGACATGCTGCTCGGCCGCGTCGACGGCGACCGCACCAAGTCGATCGGCGACGAGACCACCTTCAAGGATGCAACCGAGCTCGCCGGTGGCACGCAGGATGTCTACGCGGTGCTCTCGACCGAGGCGGCCAAGCCGCTCCTCGGTGCTTTGCCCCAGTTCATGCTGGTGGAGCCGTTCGTGCAGCGGCTCTTCGGCGACATCAAGGCGTGGAGCTTCGGGTTCCATGCCAAGGACGGCGTGCTTGAGTCCGCGGCGGGCATCTACGTGCCCGGCGGCAAGGTGGGCCTCCTCTCCCTCATCGACACCGCCACGGAGCCCAAGGCCGCTCCTTCGATCGTGCCCTCCGACGCGCTCAGCTACGGGCGTATGAACGTCCGATTCGACAAGATCCTCCCGATGCTCGACGAAGTCATCGGCGGCCTCCCGCCTGAGCAGGGCGACATGATCAAGCCCCAGCTCGACATCTACCGGCCGGCCATGACGGCCGCGTTCGGCGCCATGGGCCCCGAGATGCATGTCTGGTCGATCGAGGCCGAGGCGGGCGCCATCGAGCAGCCCGGTCCGGTCTTCGCCATCGCCATGAAGAACGACAAGGAGTCGGCGGCCGCGGTGAGCGACCTCATCAACCTCTTCCCGCTCGGGCTGCAGTCGCGCGACTTCAACGGCATGACCATCATGTCCGACGAGTTCGCGCCCGCTGCGGTGGGCATCGGTGGCGGCTACATGGTCATCGGCGAGGTCAAGCAGGTGGAGCAGGCGCTCCGTTCGGTCGACGCCAAGGGCGAGGCCGGGCTGGCGGGTGACGCGCAGTACGCCGCGTCGTTCACCGCCATGGCCAAGGATCCCGTCGTGGGCATGGCCTGGTTCAACATCGCCCGGCAGATGGAGTCGAGCGCCCGCATGCTCGGATCCGTGGTCGACCAGCTCGGCGGCATGGCCGAACTCGACGGCGAGGCGGTTCCCGGGCTCGATGTCGGACTCGACGATGTGCGAGGGTTCTACGACCTCATGAAGCCCGAGGTCATGAAGCGCTGCTTTGGCGACGCCGTGCTCGACTTCAAGTCGACCTCGAAGGGCCTCACGACGAGCTACCGCATGCTGCCTGCCGCCGCGAAGTGAGGCGCTGGAGCCGGAACGACTGAACGAAACCGCGCGCCGTCAGTCGGCGC
>CAIOCH010000170.1 GCA_903856525.1 uncultured bacterium
ATGCTGCTCACGACGATCACGCTGCACATGGTGTGCTCGGGGCTCGCGTGCGCGGAGATGTTCCGGCTGCGCATCGGGTCGCCTGCCTACCGCGTGGCCACGCTGCTGCCGGTGCCGGGCGTGCTCGGAAGCGTGTTCTGGGGCTCGATCTCGGTCTGGCTCGCGGTTCCGACGAGCATCATCGCGGGCGCGCTGCTGCCGCTTGCGTACATCGGATTCATCAAGCTGCAGACGAGCCGCGCGTATCTCGGCGACGATCGCCCGCGCGGACCGCTCGCAATCGCGTGGCTGGTGGCGATGGGCGTGGGCACGGCGATCCTTGTCTGGTTCCTGGCGATGTCCGCGGTCAAGGACCTGCCTGCATACTGGGCACGGCTCGCCGCGCTCTTCGGAGGCGGCGCGTGATGAAGGTTGCGATCATCGGGACGGGCTTCCTCGCTGAGACACGCGCGCGCTGCTGGCGTCGCGTCCATGCCGCCGACATTGACGGGTTGAGGCGTGCGCCTGCGCCCACGGTCATCGTGGCGGCGCGCGAGCGCGAGAAGGCGCAGTGGCTCGCCGAGTGCACCGGTCTTCACGGAGGCTGCACGATCGACGAGGCGCTTGCAGACCCTTCCGTCACGCTCGTCGATCTCTGCGTGCCGAATCGCATTCATCGCGAGCTCTGCGAGCGAGCAGCCGCTGCCGGGAAGCACGTCCTGTGCACGAAGCCTCTGACTGCCTACTGGGGGCAAGGACTGGATGCGGCAGCCTCCGCGGAAGCCGTCTCTTCGGTCGATCGCGAGATCATGCTCGCCCGTGCGGTCGAGGATGCCGACGCCATGGTCGATGCATGCCGCCGTGCAGGGACGCACCTCTTCTACGGCGAGAACTGGTGCTTCGCACCTGCGATCACTCGCGCCGCTGCACTCGGAGCGGCCGCGCAGGGCGCCATCGTGGAGATGCGCGGATGGGAGAGCCACTCCGGCTCGCATTCGCCCTATTCGAGCGACTGGCGGCAGTCCGGTGGCGGAGCGCTGCTCAGGCTCGGCGCACATCCGATCGGAGCGATGCTCTGGCTGAAGGCGCGAGAGGGCGAGCGGCTTCGCGGGCGTCCGACCCGCGTCGTCTCGGTCATGGCCGAAGTGCGCGCGGAAGGCGCTGCGCCCGAGTCGTGGGGCGTCTGCACGCTGAAGTTCGATGATGGATCCGTCGGAGTCGCGTACGGATCCGATCACATGCTCGGTGGAATGCAAAGCCATCTCACCGTGCTGTCGACGAGCCACCGCCTGGAGTGCTCGTTGTCTCCCGTCGACATGCTGCGGGCATACGCGCCGCGCCCGGGCACGTTCGGCGACGAGTACATCATGGAGAAGGTCGACTTCGACGCTGGCTGGAGCACGCCCATGCCGGATGAAGACTGGACGTCGGGGCACCAGTCGCTCGTCCAGTCCGTGACAAACACCCTTGCGTCGGGCGGGCGGCCTGTCGCCGATGGCGCGCTTGGGGCGGAGGTCGTGCGAGTGATCTACGCTGCCTACCAGAGCGCTGCGAGCGGAAGGCGAATCGAACTCGCGGAGCGAGAGGGTCGAAATGCGCTCGCGCGCCTCTACTTCCGGGCGACCGTGCTCTCGGGAGCGTGCGACCTCGCTTCCGACAACGCGTCGCTGCCGCCCGTGTTCCGCGAGGCGCGTCGGCTGCTCGAGCAGGCGAGCGACGAAGAGACCGGACAGCGTGCGGCGTGTGCGCTGCTGACGCCCTTCCTGCGCTGCACCTATGACTCGGACAACAGCAGCGACGCGGCAAGAGAATTCCTGGGACTGGGCGGTCGCGCGGTCGATGCCACCGCCGTGACGATCCGGCGCGTCGAGTTCGATGGGTCGGACGACGTGCCGCTTGTCTCCGCACAGGCTGCGTTTGAGTTTCATACCCCGTGGCGCTACAGCACGGACGACGTCGCGAGGTTCGAGGCGAAGCGCGGCTACCTCGATCACGGGCTGTGCTTCTGGTGGGATCTCGCCAGCGTCGATCCCGGGTGGTCGGGCGAGTTCACTGGAAACTCAGGGCTCTCGTTCGAGTACTTCGGGTGAGGTGAGCGCCCGTGCTCAGTGTGCCTGGAGCCCCGCTCCAGGCACGGACTCAAACCGAGCGAGTTCGAGTTCTTGCTCGCCGTCCCATCGGTACGCATGCAGGTCGCCATCCCAGAAGCCGGAGTAGTCCACGCACGCGCACTTCGGGTGGAACATGCCCGCGCGATCGCCGTTCGCAAGCCCGTAATGACCGAAGAGCACGGGCGGTGCATCGCTGGGATAGGCGCCGCCGCCGTGCGCGATCGCAATGGTCGTTTCCTCGACGGTCTCACCGCACGCACGGGCACCATACTCTCTGATGGTCGCCTGTCGGACCAGTGCAAGTTGTCCGATGGGAACGCCTCTGGGATCGAGATACCAGCGCGCTCTGAACTTTCGGCGCTCGATCCCGCCTCCATCCTTCACTGCGGCGCCATCTGGAAGCGGGAGCTCGACTCCCTTCGTCAAGCGCTCGAGCGCGATCGCCACGTTTGTATGCGCGGGGTAATCGCAGGCATCTTCGCGTCCTTCACCGATGTCCACAAGCTCGCACCATTGATGATCGGTGTACGGCGTTGGGCCTGCGAGGCGATTCCGCAGCATGGTCGACGCCGAGTCGAAGTCGAGTGCGACGATCCCGAGGGACGGGAGCGCGGCGCCGTCGGCAACGCTCCAGCGGTCGATCGCTGAGATTGCGGTGTCCATCCACGCCGCGTGAACCATGCGCAGCTTGCCCTTCAGCTCGATCCATGCGGGGAGCTTCCGAAGCCACTCGACGAACTCTGCGTACTGCGGCGCTGTCATGCCTTCGAGCGTGGCTTTGTGGTTTCGGATGTTGGTCGCGTCACCCTTCGGCCAGCCGCGCAAGTGGTCGCGGATCCAGCCGCTCTGCGGACCGCTGTCTGCGAGTATCACGGACATCGCAGCCCGCCACGCGTCCTGCGGCGCAATCACCCTATCGCGGCGCCGCGCGCAGAACTGGATCGCGTTGGTGTCATGGTTGCCGAGGATGGCAAGCGCGATGCCCTGCTCGCAGAGCCCGCGAACGAGCCGGTACGTCTCATACGGTTTCCGACCTCGGTCGATGTAATCGCCGAGAAAGACGAGCCTGCGCTCGGTTGGACTGCTCCATCTTCCGCCCGACTCCCGGTAGCCGAGCTTGGTCAGCAGTGCATGCAGTTGATCGAGCGAACCGTGCACATCACCGATGACGTCAAGTGAGCGGATATCTGAGGACATTCCCCTATCATAGCCCGGACGGTCTGGACGAAACGCGCCGTTCTAGCACCCGCCCCAGCTGCCGAGAAGGAGCGCGAGATCCGCGCCCCCGACGGTCCCGTCGTCGTTGAGATCCGCCGCCGCATTCGCGGTGCCCCAGGCGTTCAGCATGACGGAGAGATCGCTCGCGCCGACGCCTCCGTCGCCATCGAGATCCGCAGGGCAGCACGTGCCCGCAGCGCTGCCGGCAGCGGGAATCGTGATCGCGCAGGTCTGGAGCGTCACGAACTCCGCAGCATCGAGGGTGGTGTTCGCATTCACACTCGCCGGCGCCTGGTTCGCGAACTTCAAGATGCCCGCATTCGCGGAGCCATACGGCGCCGCAGCGACCGCGATCTGCTGCGGAATTGCACCGAGGTACGCGGCGAGATCGATCGTGCCCTCGAGGACTCCGCCGTTCGCGCCCGTCGCGGCGCGAGGATTGCCCGTGCCCGCGATTGTGTTGCCGAGGTCATTGAACCAGCCCGAGTAGGCGTTGTCGTTCTCATCGGCCATGAACATCGTCCACGCGGCCGCCTGGCCGGACTTCGCCCACGGCGCGGCACGCAGCGCGCCCGGCGCGTTCGACGCGACGAACACGAACACATCGTCGCCCTCGCCGGCGTCCTCTGTGGCGACATAGAGCTCGCTGCCCTTGATGCCCGCCCAGAGGTTGCGCGCGCCGTTCGTCGAAACAAGCACGGCGTCGGCATCGATCGCGCCGTCCATCGTCCACGTATTCGGCGGCTGCGAGCCCGTCACCGTGAAGTGCCAGTCGGCGCCGCCGTTGTTGTCCCACACGCCTGCGCCGTTGTTGAAGACGACATCGAACTGCGTCGCCGTCGCGCTCAGCGGCACCGTCGCCGTCCAGCGCTGCGTCTTCGCGTTCCACGTCATCGTGGCGTCGGGGCTCGCGACCTGCGCCCAGTTGTTGTAGCCGTAATGGAGCTTGACGGTCGCGGCGCCCGCAAGCGGGCGATTCTGCGGGTTGTACGTCACCATCGCGCTCGCGCCGGCGACAAGCGGCGTCGGCGAGACCGTCACGACATCGCTAGTTCCGCCGCCTCCGCCCGCGCCGCTGCCGTCGCCGACCCACACATGCTGGATCGGGCTTCGCCGCGTGTTTCCGCGGGAATCCACCGCCTCGACGAAGTAGTCGACGAGCCTCGAGCGCACGCCCGTGATGTCCGCGTAGTACTGATCCGCGATCGCCGTAGGCATCTCGGAGAAGTTGATGCTGCCCGAGTTGAAGAAGTTGCCCGAGGGGAACGCGCGCCGCGTCATCGCCACCGACTGCCACGCACCCACGCCCGTTGTCTGCGCATAAAGCTCATTCGCGTTGTCCGCGAGCGGATTCTCGTCGTCGTCGTCGAGGCGGTACTTGAGCGTGACCGTCTGCGTGCCCGAGACATCATGCACGAACGTCCACACCTTGAAGTCGCCGTTCGACTGGTACTGCTGGTAGCCGTACTGCGGTCCGAAGTTGGTGGAGCCGGGATTCCACGGGAAACGCTGGGGAATCCACACGGTCGGTCCCGTCGCGTCGGCGGTGCCGCTGCCGATCACCGAATTCGCCTCGGCGATCGCCTCGTTGCACGCGACCGTCGGCTTCACCTCCATGTCGAGGCTGGTGCCGTAGTACATGTAGCCCGAGTTCAGGCTGCCGAGGAAGAAGTGCCACGCACGCTCGCTGGCGCGGCTCGCTGCGTTCGGCGCGAGGATCTGCGCGGTGCGCGTCGGCAGGCCCTGTCCCGCGTGGATCTGCTCCGCGGTCGAGACGAAGTTCTGCGCGGCGGTGATGACCGCCCAGTTGCGGATGTCCTCCGCCCAGCCGTTGGCGATGTCGATCTGGCCGTTCGCGAGCACCGGCGGCCAGTTCCAGTTCAGGAACTGCGGCGCGCCGAAGTCGCCGTCGGCGTTCACCCACGCGCCATCCTCGACGTGCACGATGTCCCCCGCGGGCACGGGGTGGTCGTTCAGGTACTTCTGCACGACCGTCGCCTTGAATCCCTGCGATTCCGCGGCGGACACGAAGTTCGGCACCGCCTCCATGTAGTACGAGTAGCCGCCGCCCCAGGCGTTGTCGCCATCGTGCGCGAGCACCACGAGCATCGGCCGGCTTGGGTTGTTGAAGGGCTCGAGCGCGCCGAGCTCGCCGACGCCCATGGGGTTGTAGCCGTCGAGCCAGCCGAGATGCTGCGAGCAGGGGACGACGGTGATGAAGCTCTCCGCGCCGGTCTCCGGGTTCACGTACTTCGCGCGGTGCGGCGTGTACGCGAAGGGAACCGCCTCAGCCGGCCCGCAGCCGCGCGAGATCGAGATGCGGCGGTAGTTCGCCTGCATCGGATTGAGCTGGTCGGCCTTGTTCGGCGGATCGCAGTTGATGCCGCCCGAGCCGTAGATCACGGGAAACTGCGCACATGCGCGCGAGAGCTTCTCGCCCGAGACGAAGCTCCAGTCGATGCCGGCCTCGGCGAGGTACGGGATGAGCCGCGTCGAGAACGCCATCTCGCTCGGGAAGAAGCCCTTCGAGACACCGGGCACCGCGCCCCACGCCTGCGGGTAGATCTCCTTGTAGAGCGCGAGTTCCTTGCGGATCGCGTCGCCGTCGATCAGCGGCAGCAGCGCGTGATGGAAGGAGAACATCACGAGGTCCATGCGCGGGAAATCGGCGCCGGGCGTGTTCGTCTGCCAGTTGCGCGACTCGCGCCACGGTCCGTGCCAGTTCGTGCCGTAGCCGAGCTGGCCGCCGGCCTCGGCGAAACTCTGGATGTTGGCGATGAGACCGCCCGAGTACGACACCTGCGCGCCCGCCTCGCCCGCCCACGAGATCGCGCCCACGCAGTCGCGCGGCCGGTACTGGTACGCGGCGACCCGGTCATCGAGGCCGAAGATCCCGCGCAGGTCGTTCTCGGGGTTCGTCGCGCCTGCGTCCTTGCGGAGGATCGACTGCCACGCCCGCTCGTACCGCTGGGCGCCGGGCTGGCGGTCGGGCCAGTAGACGGGCTGCTCGAGGTGCCACAGGTAGGTGAAATGCGTCTTCTCGGCCGCGGCGGGCGCGGCAAGCAGCGAGGCGAGGAGAAGGGGTGCCGCGATCGTCTCTCGGTCCATCACGGTGAGTGTGGCCGCGGCGCGGCATCGATGCAAGCACTGGCGAGGGACCGCGGCGAAATCGCTTCACCGCCGGGGGTGCGTCTGCGGAAATGCGCCGGGTTCGCCATCACTTCGGCAGCGGACATCGTGGTCACGCAGCGTGAGCACCGCGAGATGACTGCCGTCCGCATCGAGGAACTCAACCTCCACTCCGTCGGGATCGTAGAGCTCGAGCACGGCGCCTTGGGCACCTGCGGCGAGCCCATGCTCGGGGACGGGGCGGGCGAGTGTGACGACCTCGAAGAGCTTGGGTCGGCGATTCATGTCAATGTCCTCTCCGGGAATGCCGTCACGAGATGCGGGATGAACTCGCCGTGCCGGACGATCCAGATCGTACGCACGTTCAAGGGTGTTCCGAAGGGGCCGATGAGAACGCCCGCGACCCGCCATTTCACGCCATAGGCGGATCTCGAGTCAAGCGCCGCGTGGCCGGATTGGGCCAATTCGATCAGGTCTCGGCGGAGCACGCCAATGTGATTGCGGGAGTAGCCGACTCTTGCGAACACCCGTGCCTTGTGTCGTCCGACAGGGTGCGACTCGTCCAGCAGGTAGCCGACGAGCTTCTCGACGGGGACGACTGCGAAGCGTGCGTTCGGGAGCCTCATCCCATGACTATCCCGCCGCGTGGAGCGTTGGCGGCGGGCAGGTCATTCGTCCTGCGATTTCGCGGCAAACCCGTCGGCGTGGTCGAACGGTTCCGTTGCGCGCCTCTCGCCGCGCAGCGATGGGCGCGGAACCGCGTCTCCGCTAACCTTCCCGCATGCACCATGTCTATCTCGTCGCCGCGGTCCTGGCCGCGCAGGCCGCGAAGCCGGCGTCCGTTCCCGCCTCTGCGTTCCCGCCGCCGGGGCCCGAGACCACGCAGAAGCCCGAGTACCCGCAGAAGTCGTACGAGGCGAAGTTCGCGGCCAACGCGCCCGTGCTCGATGGCAAGCTCGATGACGCCGCGTGGGCCGCTGCGCCGTGGACCGACGATTTCGTGGACATCCAGGGGCCCAAGCTGCCTGGGCCGCGGTACCGCACCCGCGCCAAGATGCTGTGGGACGCCGAGTACTTCTACATCGCCGCCGAGATGCAGGAGCCGCATGTGTGGGCCACGCTCCGCAAGCACGACGAGATCGTCTTCCACGACAACGACTTCGAGGTGTTCATCGATCCCGACGGCGACACGCGCGAGTACTACGAGCTCGAGGTGAACGCCTTCGGCACGATCTTTGACCTCTTCCTCCACCGGCGCTACAAGGAGGAGGGGCCCGCGGAGCACGGCTGGAACGCGCAGGGTCTCCGTACGGCGATCCATGTGAACGGCACGCTCAACGACCCCACCGACACCGACAAGGGATGGACGCTCGAGTGGGCGATCCCTTGGAGCGCGTTCAAGCCGCCCGCGTGGGACAGGCCGGGATTCGGCGAGAAGGAGCGTGCCGCCGCGGCGCCCAAGCCGGGTGAGGAGTGGCGCGTGAATTTCTCCCGCGTGCAGTGGACGCACAACTTCGAGGGCAAGACCGCGCCCAAGCCGCCCGCGAAGCCGATCAACGACAGCTACCGCCAGACGCCCGAGCAGGTGGCGCAGCCGGCGCTTCCCGCGTACGAGAAGATCAAGGGCAAGCCCGAGGACAACTGGGTGTGGACGCCGCAGTGGCAGATCGACATGCACGATCCGCGGTGGTGGGGACGGGTGCGGTTCGTGAAGCCGTGAGCGGTCGCGCGTCCGCAGCGCTGCGCCTCCGATAAGGCGGGCGCGAAGGGGATGTTCGCGCGGGATTTCCGCTTCTCCCCCGAACTTCGCGCTTTCGGCAGCCGCACGGGACGCCGCGCGTATCTTCGAATCGTCCACGCACAGGCCCCACCATGGAACGCTCCACCGTCACCCGCACGACCCGCTCCGTCGCCTCGAGGATCTTCGAGGAGATCGGCGTCACGCCGCAGGCGGGGAACCGCTTCCACGAGGTCGCGGAGCGCCTGCTTGCGGCGTCGGAGATGGTGGGCCTGCGCCACCACCAGCAGATCATCCTCGCCCAGCCCAAGAGCGAGGTGATGGTGCAGTTCCCCGTGGAGATGGATGACGGTCGCCACCGTCTCTTCAAGGGCTACCGCGTGCAGCACTCGAACGCGCTCGGGCCGTACCTCGGCGGCGTGCGCTTCGCCCCGCGGCTCTCGCTCGACACGGTCAAGGGGCACGCGCTGCTCTCCACCCTGCGGGCGTCGCTCGTGCGCATCCCCTTCGGAGGTGCGTTCGGCGGAGTCAAGGTGAACGCCGGCGAGCTCTCGCGCAACGAACTCATGCGGCTCACGCGGCGCTACTGCAGCGCCATCAGCCATCAGATCGGCCCCGCGTACGACGTGGTGGCGCCCGAGGCGGGTGCCGACGGCCAGGTGATGGCGTGGTTTTTCGACACGCTGGCGCAGACCACTCCCGAGCCGTCGCGGCAGGACCAGACGCGCGCGGTCATGGGCAAGCCGGTCGAACTGGGCGGATTCGGCTCGCGGGGTCGCCTCGTCGCCGCGGGCGTAGGCGCGGTGCTCGAGGAGCTGCTGAGCGACTCGCTCATGGAGCTCTCCACTGCGCGTGTGTCGGTCGTCGGCTTCGGCCACATCGGCAGCGCGGTGGCGCGGGCCCTCGCGGCACGCGGAGCACGCATCACCGCGGTGCTCACCACGGGCACGGCGCTCTACGAGCCGGGCGGCATCGATGTGCTCGCGCTGTCGCAGCACCGCGCCCGCACTGGCGACATCGACGGGTTCACGGCGGCCACGGCCATTCTCGAGCGCGACTTCTGGAACGCCCCGTGCGAACTGTGCATCCTCTGCGGTGACGACGGCTGCCTCGATGTGGCGCGCGCCGAGCAGTGCCGCGCCCGCGTGGTCGTCGAGGTCGGTGCCGCCAACATCGACGCAGGCGCCGAGGAGATGCTGTCGCGGCAGGGAATCGAGATCGTGCCCGACCTGCTCGCAGGGGCCGCCGGGGATGTGGCCAGCGCGCTCGAGTGGCGCGAGGCGCGGCTCGAGCCGAGCTTCCGCAAGGAGGACCTCGACGCGCATGTGCACCGTCAGATGACCCTCGCCGCGCGCCGCGTGCGGGTGGCGAGGGCGCGCTACGAGTGCGACCTGCGCACGGCGGCGATCTGCGCGGGCCTCGAGCGCATCGGCAAGGTGTACGAGATCCGCGGCGTGTTTCCGTGACCTGAGCTGCGGACCCGTGCGGTACCATCCGCCGCATGACGATTTTCTCCAGGATCATCGCCGGCGAGATTCCCTGCCATCGCGTGTACGAGGACGCGCATGTGCTCGCCTTCCTCGACATCGGCCCGCTGTCCGACGGCCATCTCCTCGTCATTCCCAAGGAGGCGAAGGCGCAGCTCGACCAGCTGAGCGACGAGAGCGCGGCGGCGATCGGCCGCGTGCTGCCGCGCCTTGCGCGCGCCGTGATGCAGGCGACGGGGGCCACCGCCTACAACATCCTGCAGAACAACGGGGCCGCCGCGCACCAGGCGGTGATGCACGTGCACTTCCACATCATTCCCAAGCTCGGATCCGCTGGTCTCGGGGTGGGATGGAACGCGGGTTCGCTCGACGCGGCACGAGCGAAGGAGCTCGTCTCGCGGATGCAGGCGGCGCTCTGACATGCAGACCGCCTCGCCGATCACCGACTGGAACGCGCTGGCGCTGCCTGCGCTCTTCGACGCGTTGGCGCGCGCCGATGCCGAGGATGCCGTGGCGCGCGCGCTGCGCGAGGATCTCGGCGTGGAGCCCGGCGCCCGCGGCGACATCACCAGTGCCGCGTCGATTCCCGCAGCGCTCGTGGGCCGCGCCACCATCGTGAGCCGCTCCGACGGCGTGCTCGCGGGCGTGCGCGTGGCGGAGATGGTCGCGCGCATCGGCGGATTCAGTGTGACCGTGCATGCGGAGGACGGCGCGCGGCTGGCGCGCGGCACGCGCGTGGCCACGCTCGAGGGCCCGTTCGCGGCGCTGCTTGCCCACGAGCGCACCGTGCTCAACTTCCTCACGCTGCTCTCGGGCAACGCCACCATGGCGGCGCGCTTCGTCGACGCGGTGCGCGGCACGCGCGCGTCGGTCTGCGACACGCGCAAGACCATTCCCGGCCTGCGCACGCTGCAGAAGTACGCCACGCGCTGCGGTGGCGCCACGCTGCATCGCATCGGTCTCTTCGACGCGGTGCTCCTCAAGGACAACCACCTCGGCGCGTTCGCGGCGGGAACGCTGGGCGCGCGCGTGCGCGATGCGTCCCGACGGGCGCGCGCCTCGGGCCCCGTGGCGTTCGTGGAGTGCGAGGTCGACGAACTCGCGCAGCTCGACGAGCTGCTCGGGCTCGAGCGGGGCGTGCTCGACATAATCCTGCTCGACAACATGGACCCCGCCACGCTCGCCGAGGCGGTGCGCCGCCGCGACGCGCGCGCACCGCACGTCCTGCTCGAGGCCTCGGGCGGCGTGCGCATGGACACGGTGCGCGCCATCGCCGAGAGCGGCGTCGACCGCATCTCGGTGGGCGCGATCACGCACTCGGCGCCGGCGCTCGACCTTGGACTGGATCTCGAGCCGGGCGACGGTGTCGTTTCCGGCGAGCAGCGCGCACCTGAACCGTCCACGCATCCGGCGGACTCCCGCGCATGACCGTCGCACCGTTCGCGCAGTGGCAGCCGAGGCTCGACGCGGCGTGCGACCAGGCGGCGCTGCTGCACCGTGCCATCGTGCTCGAGGAGACGCCGTCCACGCAGGACGCACCCGAGACGCGCGCTGCACGGCCAGGCACCGTGGTCACCGCGTGGCGGCAGACCGCAGGCCGCGGCCGGTTCGGTCGGCAGTGGAGCGACACGGCCACCGCCGGCATCGCCGCCACCTTCGTGGTCGACTCCCAGCCTGCCGAGCGTCTCGCGCTGGCTGCTGCGATCGCCGCTGCCGAGGCCGCCGAGTCGGCGCTCGGTACGCGCGTGGGCATCAAGTGGCCCAACGATGTCGTGGTCGGCGGCCGGAAGCTCGCGGGCGTGCTCATCGAGACGTCCTCGGGCCGCGCCCTGGTCGGCATCGGGCTCAATGTGGGGCAGCGCGCCTTCGACGGCGACCTCGCGGAGCGTGCGACCAGCCTCGCGATCCTCGGCTCCGCGGCCGACCGGCTCGATGTGCTGTGCACGCTCGTGTCCGCCCTCGACCGCGCGCTGTCGGCAAGCGATGCGGCACTGGCGGAGCAGTTCCACGCCCGCGACGCCCTCCGCGGCACGCGCGCGCTCTTCGCGACACCTTCGGGGCCCGTCGAGGGCGAGGTGCGCGCCGTCGATCCCATGCGCGGACTCGTGGTGCGCACCGAGTCGGGCGAGCACTTCCTGCCCGCCCAGTCGACGAGCGTGGCGGAGTGGGGCGGCCGTGTGTGGCGGTCCGCGCCCTCGGGGAACACCGTCACCGGCGGGCGTGGTCCGGCTTCGCGGTGAACCGACCACCGGCGCGGGGAACCGCCAGCGCCTCCTGCCTCTGCGATTCGACCAGGCCTCAAGCCGCCGTCCGATCAGCGCCGATAGTGGGGGCGTGTCCGCAGTGCTCGTCATAACCGCCCTCCAGCATGCGCTCGCGCTTGGTGTCCTCGCCTCCGCGCCGGGGGTCCTCGCTGCCGCGCAGGTTGGGCCCACCGCGGCGCAAGGTGGTTCGGTGTCCACCCCGCCCGCAGGCGGCGCCGCAGCAGGACCGCTCAATCCCAAGCTCGAGACGGTCGACGCCGGCGTGGCCGACCGCAACGGACTGGACACCAGCATGCGCATGCTGCCGGTCGACCTCCGCCTACCAACCGGTTTCAGCAACGTCTACCGCGTGCCTGGCCGCGACGACCTGCTCATGCGCGGCAACGGGGCGCTGTACGCCGTGTTCGCGCAGAGCACCTACCGCCGCAGCGCGAGAGGCGCGATTCCCATCACCCCCGCGGGCGTCGTCTACTCGATCGGCATGCCCGGCGGCGCCGACTTTCCCGGTGGCGCGCTGCGTACGGGCCGCGACGGTGGTCAGCCAAGCTCCGACGCGCGGGTCGATCTCCGCGTGAAGCCCACCTCGGCGGGCGCAACGCGTGGGGCTTTCTCTCTCGAAAGCGGCGTTTCCGAGGTGTCCGCCACCGACCGCGCCGCGGGTGACATGCCTGCGATCTCCGAGGCCCCGCGCGCCAAGGCGACTGCGACACCTGTCGCGGCCCCATCGTCCGGCACACGCGACTCCGCGCGAACAAACCGCCGCGGTACACCACCCATCACCGATCTCGAGCTCGGGCCCGCCCGCGTTACCCGCGAGTAGGTGGTCGTCGGTGGATTCAACGGCACCAACTTCGCAGGCTTGATCCACACGCAGGATGTTCGTGGTTCGACTCGAAGCGGCGGTACTTCGGAACGTCGGTCCGAGGCCTCCGCGGCCGAGGGCACTGCTCTGCAGAAGCAAGCCTCAGTGGGTTGCGGCGGATGGTGATTCATGCGGACTGACATGCGGGTTCGGCTCCGTCGGATTGCTGCTGAAGCGGGTCTGTGTCGTGACGAAAGACATGCGTGAGAGTCCTGGTTAACATTTGTTCCGCTGACAACTGCATGCCTCATCGTTTTCTTCCCTCAAGACCCAGGTACTCCGCATGGCACACTTTGCTTGCTCCCAGTGCTCCCACTCGCAGAATGCGCCGGATGCGTACATCGGCCGCAGTGCAAAATGCAATAAGTGCGGGGCATCGAGCGTGATCACTGCGGAAAGGAAACTGCCGAGCGAAACGACGTCAGCGGATCCACCCGCGCCACCCCTGCCTCCCGGATCGGCCGCCAACGCCGATCGAGAGGACGCGCCAAGCCGCGCGGCGACGGTGTCGAGTTCCTCCGTCCGAGTCGCGATCGGCCTGCTGGCGGCGCTTCTGCTCACACAGTGGTTCGGGCTTGCGAGCACCAAGGCATCATCAACTCGATGGGAATACATGATAGAGGCGCCCGGCGATTCCACTCTATCCGTGGCGCTGGACCGTCTTGGAAGTGAGGGCTGGGAGTTGGTGTCGGCACGACGCGCGACATCCGATTTCGGCCCCGTGAGCTACGAGATGATCTTCAAGCGACCCCGTTAGTCTGTTCGCTGATGGTGCTGGGACTGCCCGTGCGATGAAATGCGATCAGATATCGCGGCGGTGGCGACGAAGTCTGATTCGTCGAGCAGCCAATCGCCGTCAGGTTGCCGCGCTCGTGCCGTGCTCGTGACGCGCTCGTGCCGTGCACGTGACGCGCTCGTGCCGTGCACGTGACGCGCACCTGGGCGGGACCAGGACGGCACGCGCGCGGCACTCACTCCGCCTTGCCGGCGCCGCGGTCCTCGGCGTAGTCGAGCGTGCCGTCGGGCTTGTAGTACTTCCACTCGCCCACGCGCATGTCGTTGCGGTAGACGCCCTCGCGCTGCAGCACGCCGTGGTCGTAGTAGGCGCGCCCCACGCCGTTGCGCGCCCACTTGCCGTCGGGGTTGCGGCGCATCTCGTAGGTGAACTTGAGCTTGCCGTTGGGCCAGTTCTCCTTGATCACGCGCACATCGTCGCGCGGAGCAGCGGGCGTCGCGGTGGCGGCAGGGGGCTGGGCCGCGGGCGGATTCGCCGACTCGCCCTGCGCGGGCGGCTTGCCGCAGCCGACCGCGGCGACGAGCGCGAGCAGGCCTGCCGCGAGCGAGGCCGTGCGGCGGGCCATCGTGGCGCGTGGAGCGGGCGTTCCGTGGGAGTTCGGCTGGTGTGGGCGCATCGGCAGGTTCCTCGTTCGACGACCGCAGCATACGCCAGCGCTCGCGTTGCGCGCGGCCGCCGTAGGATCCGCGCATGCGGCCTGCTTCGGCCACCTTCCGCCCCGTGCTCGCGTGCGCAGTCTGCGTCGCGACGGCCGTGGCGTCGGTCGCGCGGGCGCAGGTCGCGCCGGCCGTGCGCGAGGCGGTTGGCGTGCCCGGGGAGCCGCTCCTGATCGAGGTTCGCGTGGCAGCGAGCGCCGCCGCAACGGTTGAGCTGATCGACCCCGCGGCCGCGCGTCCGCAGCCGCTCGAGGCGCGCATCCTCTGGCCCGTCCTGCCCGCGCCGTCGGGTGACGCGTTGCTCCGCTGGTCCGCCGCCGCGAATCCCGTCCGTTTCGTCGAGTCGCGGCCGAGTGGCCTCGACGGCGTGCCGCAGTCCTCTGCGTTCCTCGCCGTCACGCTGCCCTCGGAACTTGGAGCGCTTCCGGAGTCGGAGCCGCGCGGGAGCAGCCTCCGCCGCGCCGAACCGCGCCCGCTGCAACTGCGCATCGATGGTGCCACCATCGCACTTCGCCTGCAGGCACCCGCCCCCGCGGATCTCCCTGCACGGCTGGCCGCGCGTGCGAGCATGCTCGTGCCGCAGGGCGAACGCACCGGTCTGCTGTCGTTGCCCGATCCGGCGGCGCCATTCGAGCGGTTCCGCACCGTGATCGGCGCGGCGATGCGCGATTGGCCCGAGCCCGAGCCCTTTGCTGAGGGAAGTGCCGATGCGCTCGCCGCCCAAGCACACACCGCACTCTGGATGGCGGCGCTCGCCCGCGCGATGGACGCGGGGCCTGGCCCCGCGGTGGAGCTCGCGGAACTCCTCGTGGCCACCTGCAGCGACGACACCGCGCCCGCGCCCATCGCCGCGTGGATCGCCGGCGCCGAGGAGCTGCGCACCGCGCTGCGCCTCCTCCTCGAGCCCGAGTTCCGCGGCGAGCGCCTGGCTGCGAGCGTGAACGAGTTCGTGCGCGTTCGCCAACCCGTGCTCTGGTGGATCGAGGATTCCGACGAGCGGAGCGTGACCTTCACCTTCGCCAATCCCACCACGCGCCCGCAGCTCGTGCGATTCCACTGGGTGATCGGCACTGACGAGGACATGCTGCCGCTCGCGCTCGAGGTGCCGGCGACCGAGGTGCGCCGCACGCGCGTCACGCGCCCCACGTTCGAGCGCAGCCGGTTCATGGCGGGCGCGCCCGAGGCGATCGAGCGCCTGCGCATCGCCTGCGGCAGCATGGATCGCAGCGTGCTCGTGCCTCCCGCGCGCGTGCCTGTGGGCGCGGCGGGCTTGTCGATCGGCGACTTCTTTGCGCCGCTCTCGCTGCCCACCGTGTCGCCCGGTGCGCGCGCCACGCCGGCGATCGCCACCAGCACCACCGTGTCGTTGCGCGAGCGGCTTCCCGGTTGGGAGCTCTTCATCGAGGCGCGCCAGCTGGCGGATGGCGCGGAGCTCGGGTCCGTCCCGGGCGAGACGCCGCACTCCGTGCGTGCCTGTGGTCGCGTGGGCAGCGTGCGGATCGACGCCGCCGGCGCCGCGACCGCCGAGGGCTGCGAACTTCCGCCCGAGGCGCTCGCCTTCGCCGCGTATGCGGACCGTTCCCGAGCGGCGTTCCCGCTGCCGCCCGAGTGGATCTCGCGCGATGACGCCGCGGTCGTGGTGGAGGCGGGCTTCCGCCGCACGCTCGCCGGCGGCTTCGTCGACGCGCCGTTCCCCTGCGTGCCGTGGCGCGCGCGGCCCCGCACCGCCGCGTTCGATCTCACGCCGCGGCAATGACCTGCGTTCGGGCAGCGATGACCTATACTCGCCGCCCATGAGCCGAGCCGTTCCGAGCCAGCACGTTCCGCCGCGCATCTCCGCCTTCCTCAACCAGAAGGGCGGCGTGGGCAAGACGACCTCGACCGTGAACATCGGCGCCGCGATCGCCTCGCTCGGCCGTCGCACGCTGCTCATCGACCTCGATCCGCAGTCGCACCTCTCGCTCCATCTCGGCGTCGACGGCGCGAGCGTGGGCCGCACCGCCTACGAGGCGCTCGTGGAGGAGGATGCGCAGCTGCGCGACTCGATCGTGCAGGTGCGCGACAACCTCTGGCTGCTGCCGTCGACCACCGACCTCGCCGGCGCCGAGACCGAACTCGCGGCCCACCCCGACCGCAACCGCATCCTGCGCGAGCGATTCGCGCAGGTGAGCGACGAGTACGACTTCGTGCTCATCGACTGCCCCCCGAGCCTCGGTGTGCTCACCCTCAACGGCCTCTGCCTCGCGGAGGAGGTCGTGGTGCCCATGCAGGCGCAGTTCCTGGCCATGCAGGGGCTCACCAAGCTTCTCGAGACGGTGCAGCTGCTCTCGCAGAGCCTCAATCCCGGCCTGCGCGTGGGTGGCGTCGTGCTCTGCATGCACGAGACGCAGACCGCGCACAGCCGCGAGGTGGTGAACGAGCTCACGGGCTTCTTTGCCGAACATGAGGGCAGCGGACTGCCATGGGACGGCGCCAAGGTGTTCATGCCCGCGGTGCGCCGCAACATCAAGCTCGCGGAGGCGCCGAGCTTCGGACAGACGATCTTTGACTACGCACCGTGGTGCCCGGGTGCCATCGACTACCGCGCGCTGGCCGAGCGCTTCGTGCGCGAGTGGGAGTTGGTGCACGGCGTGCCCGATGCGCGTGCGGGCAAGCCAACGCCGGCCGCCGCCGCAGCAGCCGCCGCCGCCGCAGCTGCCGCTGCCGCCGCAGCAGCGTCTGCGCTCCAGTCCTCGCGCTTCACGCCCGAAACCGCAGCCGCTGCCCGCGCCGCCAAGGCAGCCAAGGAGCAGGCCGCCAAGCGGTCGGCGCGCCCTTCGGGCGCTGGTGCTTCGATC